>DAOVTU010000086.1 GCA_030632925.1 Candidatus Krumholzibacteriia bacterium
CCTCAAGCCTGATCTCAAACCTGGGCCTGGCCATTTTCCTGGCCGTGGTCGTGGTCTTCCTGGCCATGGGCTGGCGCGGGGCGCCGATCATCTTCCTGTCCATCCCCACCACTTTCAGCATGACGCTGTTCATCTACTACATCATGGGCTACACCCTGAATCGGGTGACGCTTTTTGCCCTGATATTAGTGACCGGTATTGTGATCGACGCGACGATTATTATCGTCGAAAACATGCACCGGCATTTCCAGATGAAGGGCAACTCCTCGTTGAAGACGGCGCTTGAGGCCATCTTCGAGGTCGGCAACCCAACCATTCTGGCAACTTTGACTGTGATCGCCTCGATGATGCCCATGGCCTTTGTGCGCGGGCTGATGGGCCCGTACATGGCGCCCATGCCCATTGGCGCTTCGCTGGCCATGGTATTCAGTCTACTGGTGGCCTTGACGATTTCGCCTTGGCTGGCCGTCAGATTGCTGAAGCCGAAACAGCACTTCCGGGAAGATATGGAAGGTGAAGGCACTCTGGGTGGAGCCGACGTCGACCCCGACACCGTGCACGACAATGCTATTTACCGGACGTACAACAAACTGGTGCGCCCGCTGATCGACTCGCCGCGCAAGGGCATCGCGGCCCTGTTGGTGGTGACCCTGCTGACGGTGGCCTCGACCTTCCTGTTTGTCACGCGCACGGTGCAGGTCAAAATGCTGCCCTTCGACAACAAGAGCGAGTTCCAGGTCATCATCGACACCCCCGAGGGCACTACCCTCGAGTCGACGACCCAGATGGCCCGCGAAGTCGGCGACTATCTTTCGACCGTGCCCGAAGTGATGGACTACGAGATCTACGCGGGCGTCGCGGCGCCCGTGAATTTCAGCGGCCTGGTGCGGCACTACATGATGCGCCAAGGCCCGAATGTGGCCGACATCCAGGTCAATCTCGTGGACAAGTCATTGCGCGACGACCAGAGCCACGCCCTGGCCAAGCGGGTGCGTGGACCCATCGTCGAGATAGCCGAGCGTTATAATGCGGCCGTTAAAGTGGTCGAAGTGCCACCTGGACCGCCGGTTCTATCAACGCTGGTGGCCGAAGTCTACGGCCCCACCTTCGAAGGTCGGATCGAAGCGGCGCGCCAGATCAAGGAAGTGTTCGAGAACACCCCTGGGGTCGTGGACATCGATTGGTTTGTCGAAGATGACCAGACGCGCTACACGCTGGCCGTTGATACCGACCGCGCCGCTGTGCGCGGTGTCAGTACCCAGCAGGTGAGCATGACCCTCGGGGTGGCTCTCAACGGACACGACGCGGGCCTGGTCCACATGGATCCGGCCTCAGAGCCGGTGCCCATCAACGTGCGCTTGCCATACGCTGACCGGTCCAGCACCGACGGCCTGAGCGACCTGTACATCTACAGCCAGGCCGGCGCCCTGATTCCCCTGTCGGATGTGGTCAAGGTCGAAGAATCGGTCAACCACAAGAGCCGGCATCGCCGCAACCTCAAATCGGTCATCTACGTGACGGCCGATGTGGCGGGCGAACTGGAGTCGCCGGTATACGCGATCCTCGACATGAAGAAGGAGATCGCCAAGCTGACCATGCCGGACGGCACCCAGATCGAGCAGCTGTCGACAGTGCAGCCGCTGACCGAAGAGAACTACGCCATGAAGTGGGACGGCGAGTGGCACATCACCTATGAGGTCTTCCGGGATCTGGGTGTGAGCTTTGCCGTGGTGCTGGTGATCATCTATCTGCTGATCGTGGGCATGTTCCAGAACTTCACGGTGCCGCTGCTGATGATGATCCCGATTCCGCTCACCCTGGTGGGTATCATTCCTGGTCACCTGATGTTCGGGGCTTTCTTCACAGCGACGTCGATGATCGGGGTGATCGCCCTGGCGGGCATCATGGTGCGCAACAGTGTGCTGCTGATCGATTTTATCGAGGCGCGCTTGAGAGACGGCGTGGAACTGAAGGAAGCGGTCATCCAAGCGGGTGCCGTGCGCTTCCTGCCCATCGCCCTGACAGCAGGAACCGTCGTCACTGGTTCATTCGTGATGGTCTTCGATCCGATCTTCCAGGGCCTGGCCATTTCGTTGATGATGGGGTCGTTGCTTTCAACGGTGTTGACTGTGGTGGTTATCCCGTTGTCCTACTACCTCTACAAAAGATAGAGTGTATTCTGTAGTTTCGATATACAGTTGCCACTTAGACTGTTGGCCCAGAATTTCCCCACTGGAATTCTGGGCCTTTTTTCGTGTATACTCATCGCATATCAGAAAATATTTCGTGATGGGAAATGAGTCCCGCCGGGCCGACACCGGGAGCAGTTTAAAAAGTATCACGAAAATGTTACAGAAAAATCTCACGTTATGTTAAAAACACCGCTCTTTGTGGTGTTTTCACCACGCATTCTTCCGGTTTTCTGGATTTATTCATTGCTCATGTGCGTTATTTCATTTATAATTATTCAGTAAGGATCAATGGGTGAGAGAGAACACTCCAGATTTTTGAGAGCTTTGCGGCTTGTCGGTATCTCCCTCCAATCCCCCACCGGCATGCCGTTGGACCGACTTCGTTATACGGAGTCGGTCCACTCTTTTATACCAGCCAATATTTCTTCCTACCGACCTTTATTTTTCAATGGGAAGCTTTCTCAGCGATTGCGCCTGGGCGGCCCGCGCATGCCATGGGGGTCGGCAGCTTTCGCATCTTCATACATCTTCAATCGAGCGCGGTACAACTCCTGATGCGGCGCGGCAGCCACGGCTTTCTTCTGCCACTTGATCGCCTTGCTGTACAAACCCCGCCAGTAATAACACTCCGCCAGGGTATCGATCATGTCCGGATCGTTGTCACTGTAGACAACAGCACGAACTGCCGACCGCGTGGCCGGCACCAGGTCGATCCCTGTTTTGACCGCGGCCCGGGCATAGCCATGCAACGCCAGGGCATTGCGGTGGTCAGCTTCGGCCAGAGTACGGAAGGTCACCAGCATACCCAGGGTATCGCCGATGGATTCCTGAAACAGCGCCGCTTCCATCATGCCTTCATTGCGGTAGTCGGCCACCCCAGCCGGGGCGTCTTCACTGGTGTACAGCGCGGCCACCCTTCCGGCCAGATGGCGGGCTTCATCATCACGGCCAAAGCGGTGCTCCATTTCGGCCAGGCCCAACATGCCGCGGGCCACCAGGCGCGGGTCTGCCTCGTGGCGCAGGTTCATCAGGCGGCGGTACAAGACGTCGGCTTCGCGATCCTTGCCCCGCTCAGCCTGGCGCCGCGCCACATCCAGCAGCATGGCCGGATCCTGGGGCGAAGCGCTTTGCCGTTCGCCGAGCACGCGGTCAATGGTCCGGTTGCCGCGCCAGCCCCGAACGATGTCCAGGAACTGGGACGACGACACATAGCCGGTGAAGCGGTCGATTTCCTTGCCGCGCTGGTCGCACCAGATCACCGTCGGCACCACTTCGATGGCAAAATCAGTCTTCAACTGCAGGTATTCGGGTTTATCAATATCCACCTGCATGGTCACCACTTCAGCCAATTCGGCGATGACCGGCTTTTCGGTAAAAACCATCACGTCGAGCAGCTTGCAGGGGCCGCACCAGGTGGCTGTAAAGTCGATCAGCACGGGCTGGTCGGCGGTGTGGGCCCGGTCCAGGATGTCGGACCAGGATTCGTCCGTCAGCCAGGGCACACGAGGGGCACGCTTGGGTTTCTCCGCCTTGAGGTCAGCCAGGATGGTGGAATCCGGTGCAGCCTCCTGTGGGGTCGCTGCCCACACCGAAGCGGTCGCGGACAAAACCGCTGCCACCGCCACCACTTTCAGCAGTCGTTTCACTGGCTACCGCCCATGCGCTGCCGCAGTTGTCGTTGCATCTGGCCAATGGATGGCGCGAGGTCGGGCAATTCGAGCACGGCGCCCCAGATCATCTGCGAATAGCGGCGACCCTCGGGTTGGGCCGGGTTGACCCGCATGCCGGTCTGGATGCTGGTTGTGGCGTCGGTATAACCAGCCAAAGCGTCCAGCGCAAAAGTGGCCGCCGCTTTATCCTGCCCCGCCGCCAAACTGAGCTGCGCCCGCGAGGCCTGGATGTCGGCCTGCCACATCTGGCAGATGCCCAGATTGCTCCACGAGCGATACGAACGCGGGAACACCTCGGCCGCCTTGCCGTGCAGGTTTTCGGCCATGGTCAGCAGGTGGTCGGCGCGAACGAAGACTTTTTCGGCCTCGGCACTGCGACCACCCTGAGCGAGCCTGAGGCCCTGGGTGACCAGCGGTTGGGCTTCACTCAAGGCCAAAGCGCCGTAGCGCTCGTTGAAGTCGACATCATCGGGCTCCAGGTCCAGGGCCTTTTGGAAATGCTGGGCGGCCAACACCGTATCAACCGCCCGGCCGTCGTAGGTTCGCGAGGCGATCACGCCCTGGTTGAAATAGTCCCGGGCCAACCAGCGCTCCTGGCCCAAGCCATACCAATCGATGTTCACCAATACCGCTGCGACCAACATCACAGCCACCGGCACCCAGCGCCGGGTGCGGGCCGCCTGCACCACTTCGACCAATCCGGCGGCTGCAAACAGGGCCAGCAGCGGCAGCAACGGCGCGCGAAAACGGGCGTTGACGAAGAAGGGCAGGATGGCCAACGCCTGGCTCAACACCAACCACTTCAACAGCCAGGCCGGAGCCGAACCGCGTCCGGCCCATACAAGCCCCACGATGGCAAAAGGCAGCATCAGCCAGGTGGCCGGCCACCAACGGGCCAATACGATCACGCCATCCTGCTGGGCCAGCCACATGGGATTGAAGTTGTTGCGACCCTCGACGCCATTGCACACCAGCACGGCTTTCTTGAACCACAGCTGTAGCGTTTGGCCCGGATGTTTGGCCATCCAGCCGAGGGTTTCGGTGGTCAACAGGCGCGACGAAGCCGCCGGGCCCTTGGCGCCCTCCTGCTGCGAACGCAATTGTATATCGTCCCACAAGACACCCACCGGGATGGCCGACACGCCATCGGCACCGTCACTTTGGCCGGTGTAGAGATTGACGCCGAGGTTGGCGCTGATCAGCACGAATTCGCCGTGCTTCATGTTGTGGAAAGTGGCTGGCGAAATGGCAATCACGAAGCCCACGACCAGGGGCAGGATTCCCCCAAGGCCCAGTCGGCCACCACTGCGACCCCACCACCACAAGCCGGCCGCCAACACGACCACTTGCAGCATCAGGTTCGGGCGACCCAGCGCGGCAATACCCAGCAAGGCGCCAGCGATGAAGAACATCTTGGCCGACGGACGCGAGCGGCCGCTGATCACCAACAATACCGGCAGCAGCGAGCCCAAGGTCAGGGCCAGGGTCCAGGATTCGGCCTGCAGTTGGGATTCAAAAAACGGCAGGATCGGCAACACGGCCGTCACCGCAGCAGCCGCAAAGGCCAGGCGGGATGAGAACACCGTGCGCCCCACCGCCAGGGTCAGGCCGCAAGTGACTGCGCCCACGGCCATCTGCAGAAACAGAACGCCCTGCAGGTTCAGGCCCATCCGGTACAGGAACGACAGCACATAGGCGTACAGCGGCGGCTTGAAGAATGGTTGCTCCTGAAAAACGCGCCCTTCGGCCAGGGTGCGGGCCCAGATATCGAAGAAGGAGCCGTCGACCACCGGCGTGTGCATGAAGGCCGAACCTGAGGCCAGGCTCCAGTATAAAAGGCGGAAGAGCACCGCGATCAACAGCACCACCAACACCTGGTTGGTCGGAAACAACGTGCCGAAGGACGGCTTGGCCAGTTCGCCGCCGCGGCCGCCAAAGAGGCGATCGGAAAGGGACATCTAGGGAGCCTCCGAAGGTGTGGGCGGTGCGAAAGCGGCGCGGGAGCGCCGAACCAGGGCCACCGGGTCGGTGTTTGCGGCCTCGCCGCCGGCAAGCACCGGCGTGCAGGCTTCGGCCAGGATCGCCGCGAGCACCCTGTGGGCCCGGTCGGTCAGATGAATGCCATCGCGCATGATCAATTGGCGCGGAGCCTTAAGCCCGGCAAAAAGGGTCGAGATGTTGAGCATGGTGGCCTCTGTTTCGTGGGCCACTTGATTGAGGCGCAGCAGGTACTGCCGGTGCAACTTGATCGCATCGTCGTTGGGCCTGATGTAGCCCGTTTGCACCAGGCGCTGCTGGGCTTCGCGGCTCAGGCTCGAGGGTGCGGCGATCAGGAAAACCTCTGCCCCCCGCGCCCGCAGGTCGCTGACCATGCCCGTCAGGTTTTCGCCGTACTGGTCCACCGAAACACGCAGCGGTTTTTCGGTGGGCGCCTTCTTGAACAACGAAAGCAGGCGCAGGGCCGAACCCTTTTGCCCCGCGGCGTAATCGGCGTCGGTGATGCCGGTCGAGCGCCAATGGTCGTTCCAGCCGAAGTAGATGATGGCGATGTCCGGTTCGATACCCAGCAGTTGTTTCTGCAGCCAGGCGCGGCCCTGCAGGCTGGTGTAGCCGGGCACCGAGGCGTTCCACACCTCCACGTTTTGACCCCGCAATGAATCTTCAAGCAGCACCGAATAGGGCGGCACTTGCTGGGACAGCTTGGAACAGGAATCGCCGAGCACGAGAATGCGTTTGGCCGAGCCTTTGGCGGGCACCGGCTGGTCCGGTTGCACGGAGCGGAACTGGGCGTCCATCCGGTGGGGCGGCATTTTCCAGAACAGGTCCGGGTCGGGCAGGAACTGGCCTTGGTCGAGGCCCAGCTTGGTATTCACACCGAAATTCAACTCGGGCGTGATCACCCCATAGTTCATGGCGCGCAGAACAATTTCCCCGGCACCGAGCGCAATCACCGAAGCAAACAGCAGCAGGACGATCTTTTTGGTGGTGTCGGTCAAGGCGGACCTCTCGTGCGGGGGCGTTCGGACTCGGGTGGGGAGTTTAACGGTGGGGCTCGGTGGCGTCAACTTTTGGCCGGCACCATCGTGGCCGATTTCCAAACCCGGAAGCCAACGTACGGAACTTTGGTCCCAAATTGCCGGTTTTGGTCAATCGCCGGGTATGATAGGTTCATTCAGCGGGGACAACACATCATTTGAAACAAAATAATGAATAGAGCCGATTGTGAGCACGTTTCAGGAATATCGCATCCGGGATTTCTTGAAGAAAGACGAAAGCGGTCTTCTGACCCCCGCCGAAGTGCGGCGGCTTTCCGAAGAGATCATCGCGGCTGCCGCACTCTTGCCCAAACACAATTTTCTGCTGGATCTGCGCCACACCACCATCGAGGAGCGATCGCAGGAGGAAGTCCTGGAAATGGCGGGCGAGTTGGGACTGTTCACGACCAGGGTGAAAAGCAAAGTGGCCAACCTTATACCGACTGACAGAGACCGAGTGCGGCTGGCCAAGGTCATGGAACGTTGCCTGCGAGCCGAAGGGCTGAACTACAAGGTTTTTACGGTCTACGAAGACGCCATCGAATGGCTGTCTTTGAAAAAGGATCCTGAATAATTCCTACCTATAGCTCGGGTTGCTCGCCTGGATTACCCGGCGTTGGCAACACCGCGATGTCCTGCCGCTTATAGGGCATCTGAATGCCCTCCCTCCGCAACAGATTCAACAAATCCTGCTGCAAACAGATGGTCAGACTCCACCAATTTTCGATCCGGGCCTGAGGCCACACCGATACTTCGATCCACGAAGGGCCGAGGTCGGACACGAATACCGTGGGCTCCGGATCCTTCATCACCAGTTCATGCTGCGCCAGGAATTCCCTGACAAGGTCGAGGACGAGGTCCAGGTCGTCGTCGTAGCTGATGCGCAACGTGGTGGCCACCCGGCGGCGCACCTCGGTCGTGCGGTTTTCGATCACGTCGCTCCAGATTTTGCGGTTCGGCACATAGAGGCGGCGGTTGTCGAAGGTCACGATGGTGGTATTGGCCAGGCCCATGGCCTTGACCAGGCCAACTTCGCCCCCGGCCTTGATCGCGTCATCCACGTCGTATGGCCGGTAGAGCAGGATGAAGAATCCGGCGGCCAGATTGCCCAGCGTATCCTGCAGGGCCAGGCCGATGATCACCGAAGCGACACCCAGGCCGGTCAACAGGGTTGTGGGGTCGGCGCCCATGATCCAGAGGCCGGCAAAGAGCCCCACGATAGTGCCGACGGGCAAGACCATGCGACTGGCCATGTCCTGGGCCAGGCGTGAACCCGAAGAACGGCGGGTTATGGTGTACACCCACCAGAGGCTGCGGGCCAGAAGGCGGAAGAGGGCCACGAACAGCACGATGATCAGAACCTGGACCAACCGGGCCGGCCCCGTCGTATTCAACCAGGAAGTGGCGCTTTTCCACCCTTTGACCACCAGGCTCTTGAAGACTTCGGGATCCAAAATGCCTTCGCTGACCTGGCCGGTCGACTCGATCAGCAACTGGCGGTATTTAGAAGCCTCAAGGCTACGGAATTCATAGAGGCGCACCATGCGCTGCAGGCCGGCCACATTGCCGTCGATCTTTTGCACGAAGGCCTGCAGGCGAAGGCGCAAGTCAGCAACAACCGTGGCGTCGGATTTTGCGGTCTCCGCTGCGGTGACCTGGCGCCGCAGGCGGTTGCGCTCCTGGATGGCCACTTGCAGACGTCCGGCAATGCCTTCAGTCAGAGTGATGATGAAAGTGTCGAAGACTTCCCAATCCCAATCGGCGTCCACTTCCAACTCATCCTGCAAGACACCGGTTTCCCGAATCCATTCAACGAGGCTGATCTGCAATTCGATCTCCGTGGCGATCAACGATTCGATCTCGCCCAATTCCTGGGCCGCCTTGTCCACCCTGGAGGCCCGCAGTCTTGCCACGCGCTCAGTAACACGTTC
>DAOVTU010000089.1 GCA_030632925.1 Candidatus Krumholzibacteriia bacterium
AAGACATCAGCCCGGCCTGGCCGTAAACATGCTCGGCCCACAAGGCTTCCACGTAGGTGGCGAATCCTTCGTTGAGCCAGATCTGGGTCCAGTCCGTGGGCGAGATGAGATCGCCAAACCACATGTGGGCCAACTCGTGGACCAATACGGTGTCAAACTGGTGGGTGCCGGTGATCAGCACATCGCCGTAGGTGACGGCCGTGGGGTGCTCCATGGCTTCGTCCCAGGCGCACTCGGCAATACCGAAGGGCTGGTTGACAAAGGGGTAGGGTCCAAACAGTTCGCCACAGAAATCCAACATCTCAGGCAGGATGGACATGTCTTCGCGGGCGTCGGCTTCGTCCTCGGCAAATACGTAGTGGCGCAGGTCGATGGGACCGGCGGGGCCATCATACTGGTCCTGGATTTCCACGTACTCGGAAACCGCCAGGCTCACCAGGTAGGTCGGGATGGGCAACGGTTCGGACCATGACCACCTGTTGCTGGATTGGCCCAGCAACTTTCCGTTGGACACGGCGGTAAAACCGGTGGGAACATTGATCGTCGTATTGACCGTGGCCTTGTCCGTCGGGTCGTCCTTGCAAGGCCACCAGGACCGGGCGCTCCACGGTTCACTGACTGTCGCGACGATCGGGTGACCACCATCGGAAACATCCACCCGGTAGCCGAAGAGGCCTTCGGGCTCCGGCTGTCCCCAGAACTGAACTTCAATATATCCCACCTCACCAGGGGTGAGGGTTGTGGGCAGGTCGACCACCAGTTGATCGTTGCTCTGGGTGAAGTTCAAGTTGTCGCGGTACGGATAGACAATGCTGCACGACGATGTGTTCATGTTGTCGCGGAAATCGAGCACCACTTCATCGAGCGGTTCGTTGACGACCATGAAAATGATCGTGCCCTTGCCGGCCAGCCAGCCGAAGGAGGGGTTCACCTGCAGGTCCAGGGCGTAGTGGACGACGTCGAAGTTGGCTTGGCGCGGATCCATCACGGGCATGACCGCGGCGGTGCCTTTGTCGGTGCCTGCGGCACTTTTGCTTTCCAGGAGCACAACCTGGGGCCAACTGGAAGGGGGCAGGGGGGACTGGGCCCAACTCAATACCGGAGACAACAAGGCGCACGCCAGTAGCAGCACGACCCCATAAGAGAGGCGAGCCGCCGATCGGGTGCGAGATGCAATCGGTTGGTTCACAGTGGTTTGGATTCCTTTTGGATTCCTTCTGAATTCCCTGAGTTGTCTTGCGCGGCAGTATAACATGAATTTGGGTCAGAAAAAGAATCATATCGTTATATTTGATATCTATATGTCATGTTGCGCTTTAGCCACGGAAACGGCGACCTTTTGGGACGCCATTGCCGGTTTGGGAAAGTTTTTTGATCACCACTCGGTGCTGTCTTCAAGAGCCAGCAATTGGGTGTCTTCGGCTGAAATGCCGTGCCAGTTGCATTTCATGCGCAGGCAGATATGAAAACCGATGAGCTTGCGCATGGCTGCCACATGGAACATCGCCGTGCGGGATCCGCACTCACCGCAGGGCGGTTCAGCCACCAATAAAGTGTGGTCACAGCGACTGCAGCGCAGGTCTTTCAACTCTTCGGCCCGGGGCACTTCGACAGTCGAAGCGTGGGTGGTCACATTCAGGAACGCGCTCAGGGAAAATTTGCCAATCCGGCCTTCGTTGGTCTCGATGGTGAAGACCAGATCATCTCCTTCGATCAGGCTTTCGCGACAATGGGGGCAATAGCTTTCCAGAAACGAGCCGCTTTCGATGATGCTCTGGTGACTGTCCGGCGTATATCCGGCCCGGATGCGGCGGGGGTGCAGGGGGCTGGGCACATTCTCGCCGGCCGGCCGGTCCGGCACGTTGAAGAGACGCTCAAGGGCGGGCACGTCGTCGCCCAGTTCGATCAGGTGCTGTTTGCAGCCGCGGTGGGTGCATACGGTGAGGCGGCCGCCGGTGGTCATTTCCAGGCTCACCATGGGGTCGCCGCAGGAGCTGCACAGCCGCTCGCCATCCAAGTGGGATTGGCAGGCAGGGCAAATCAGGACCATGCGTTCGTTGGCCGCCAGGGTGTGTTCGCATTGAAAGGCGAAGCTGCCGTAGATCGACGAGAACCAGATGGGCACCTGGCGTGGCAATTTCGGATTGGGGCCGGGAACCTGGATCAAACAGTGCACCGCCGGCATGTCGTCGATGCGGACCATGGTATCCATCAATGTGGTGTGGCAGGAGGGGCAGTTCAGGTCCAGTGCGATGCGGCGGGTCATGCTGGTCTCCAAAGGTTGAGGACCGGTACCGAGGGGTAGGTGCACCGTGGCGACATGTTTTGTTGGCGGGTGGGACCCCATCAGCAGACTAACAGGAGTGGGAGTTGAAACCAAATAGTATAATCTTCGAATATTATTGTCAGTCTTGCGCTTTAATATAGTTGTATATACATTGCCAGTGGAGGACAAATGAATCACAAGAATCCCACAGCTCAGGAAATCGCCCAAAGCATAGGCAGCGTGTGTTTGGCCATGCGCAGCCGGCGCCTCACCCGCCAGATCACCCGTCTGTTTGATGAGGCCCTGCGACCGCACGGCATCAAGACCAGCCAGGCGAATATTCTGGTGGCGGTGGCGAAACACGGAACGGTGGTGCCGCATGTCCTGGCCGACGTGTTGCAACTGGACGCCTCAACTCTGAGCCGCAATGTGAGCCGGATGCGGTCCCGGGGCTGGCTGGCAGAAACCGAGGGTGAAGACGCCCGGCAGCGGCCCCTGTGCCTTGCCCCGGCTGGTGCCCGGTTACTGACGGATCTGAGCCCGGATTGGGAAAGGGCCCAGAAAGAAGCCGAAAGTTGGTTGGGGCCCGATGGCGCTCGATTCATGGACGAGGCCTCGCAGCGCGCACGGAAGGCGTGAGTTTTTTTGACCATAAAGTTGTATATACAACAAAGGGAGCAAAATAATGCAGAATCCTGAAAATAGAATGGCCACTGCCAGCCTGACTGCCACCGAATTGCGCGAACTGGCGTTGGAGATCGGTGCCGATGACGCCGGTTTGGTGCAGATGAATCACCCGAGTTTAGCGGACCAGCAGGACGACCTGCACACCTACTTTCCCTGGGGCCGCACCCTGCTGGCCTTTGCGTGCCGCTTGAATCGCGAACCGATTCGCAGCCCGGCCCGCTCGGTGGCCAACAACGAATTCCACGAGGGTGGCCATGACGTGAACGAAGTGGCGCGCAAAATCGTGCGGACTTTGGAAGAACGCGGCATCCGGGCCTCGTCTGCCCCCATGGGCTTTCCCATGGAAGCCGATCGCTGGCCGGGCAAGATGTGGACGATTTCGCACAAGCCGGTGGCGGTTGCGGCAGGCTTGGGGAGCATCGGGATCCATCGCAATCTGATCCATCCAAAGTTCGGCAATTTTGTCTTGCTGGGCACGGTGGTGGTCGACGCCGAATTCGAAACCTACGACAAACCCATCGGGTTCAACCCGTGCTTCGAGTGCCGACTCTGTGTGGCGGCCTGTCCTGTTGGTGCCATCGGCTCCGATGGCCACTTCGATTTTTCGGCCTGCTACACCCACAACTACCGCGAGTTCATGGGCGGCTTTGGTGACTGGGTGGAGACAGTGGCCGACAGCGGCAGCCGCAACGAATATCGGAAGCGGGTTAGCACGGCCGAAACAACTTCCATGTGGCAAAGCCTGTCGTTTGGTGCCAACTACAAGGCGGCCTATTGCATGTCGGTTTGTCCGGCGGGCGAAGAGGTGATCGGGCAGTACGAGGCGTCCAAGGGCACGTTCCTCAAAGAAGTCGTCAAGCCGTTGCAAAAGATGGAAGAGCCCGCCTATGTGGTGCCTGGCAGCGACGCCGAGGCCTACGTGACGAAAAAGTTTCCCCACAAACCGGCACGTCGCGTGCGCGGCAGTTTGTTGCCCACCTCGATCAAAGGCTTTCTGGCTGGCATGCCCATCACCTTCCAGCGCCATCAGGCGGCGGGCCTGGATGCGGTCTACCACTTCACTTTTAATGGAAGAACAGGAAGCGAAAAGGTCCGGGCCACGGTGACGATACGGGACAAGCAGTTGCGGGTGGAGATGGGGCACAAGGGCGCGCCAACATTGCAGGTCACGGCCGATACCGACACCTGGCTCGGCTTCCTGGCCCGGGAAAAGAACCTGGCGGTGGCGCTGCTGACCGGAGGCATCCGGTTGCGCGGCAATCCCAAGTGGTTGGTGGCCTTTGGGAAGTGTTTTCCGTCCTGAGCGGTGTTTAACGTCGTTCTGGACAGTTGCGGAGCCAAGTGCGTAACTGGATGGGCTGGCATGTCGCCGGTACCAAACAGGAGGCTGAAGCCCGTGATCAGGAATCTGCACGTCCGTTTTTTATTCGCCACCGTTGCCTTGTTGTTGCTGACGAGTCCGGTCTTTGCCGCATCTGAGGCTGAAGCGGATGTGCCTCATTTAAAGATCCTGATTCTCGGCGGCACCGGTTTCATTGGTCCCTGGGAAGTGGAAGCCGCGCTGGCCCACGGCCACGAAGTCACGCTGTTCAATCGCGGCAAATCGGGGAAAGACCTTTTTCCTGATCTTGAAAAATTGAAGGGCGACCGTGACCCGGATAAAGACGCGGGGTTGTCGGCTCTGGAAGGCCGTAAATTTGACGTTGTGATCGACAACAGCGGCTATTACCCGCGCCACGTGAAGGCGTCGGCGGAACTGTTGGCGCCCAACGTTGGGCACTACATCTATATTTCGTCGGTTTCCGCCTACGGCAAGACCGATGTCGAGGGGCAGGATGAAACCGCCGCCGTGGCCACAATGGAAGATCCGACTGTCGAGGAGATGGGCGAGAGCTGGGAAAACTACGGCCCGCTGAAAGCGCTGTGCGAAGAGGCCGCGTTGAGCGCGATGCCTGGCCGGGTCACGATCGTGCGCCCCGGATATATCGTGGGCCCCGGCGACCACACCCACCGCTTCACCTACTGGCCGCTGCGCGTGCGCCAAGGCGGCGCCATGGCCGTGCCGGGCAACCCGAGCGACCCCATTCAGATCATAGACGCCCGGGATTTGACGAAGTGGATCATCCACATGGCCGAGCAGAACATCACCGGCGTATTTAACGGTTGCGGGCCGGCGCGCGTGCTGACCATGGAAGAAGTGGTCCAGACGGCCAAAAAGGTGACGGGCAGCGATGCGACCTTCACCTGGCTGGGTACCGACTACAACGAAGCCTATCCCGACGTGTATTTCCCGATCTGGACGCCCTATGAAGGGGAATACAAGGGGTTCCACACTTTTGTTTATGCCAACTCAGTCCAGGCTGGCCTCACGTTCCGGCCCCTGAGCGAGACAGTTGCTGACTTGGTGAAATATTTCGACGATTTGCCTGAAGAGAAGCGCACCGAGGCGCTGGCGCGTATTCCCGTGGCAGGCGAAGCGGAAATGCTGGAGGCGGCAAAATAGGTTAGGACACCATTCGAGGCACGTAAGCCTTACCCGCCGGATGGTTTTGGTGAGTGATCTGAGCCACATAAGAAATCGCTGATCGGGATATGAAAACGGCTCCAGACAATCGTCTGGGGCCGTTTTTGCAGAAAAAACGCATTCCTGAATTGATAATGAGACAAATAAGAGGATAATTATCCTTTATTGTAGACGTATCATCTGGATTTTGATAACGTGATGTGGGGATTCAAAGGCCAGTGCTGATCTGCACAGTGGCCTAATAAAATTAATCGACACTCAATAACTCAGTCCGTCATCAAGTGGTGACATGATATTTTTGCATTCATTGGGCTGGGTCTTCCGAACGGGGGACACCATGGACAAGAAGCGAATAGCCTGGTTTTTGGCAGCTATACTCAGTCTGTCCGCGACTTCGGTGTGCGCCCAGTACACAACGGCCGATACCCTGAAAGCCGTGACGCCCGGGCTGGTTTATAGAGAGTTTTCGCGCATCATCACGACCACTGGCGATGATTGGCGGGTGACGGACCCGGATGCTCCATTTGTTGGTGATCCCAGCAATTCGCCATCCACATTTTTGCCGAACCCGGTCATGTCCCTTTCGGTGGGCGACTTGCAGGACGCCATCAAAGTTGTCGCAGTTATCGATGTCTGGGGCGGCCATGTCGGTACGATCGGCAAGCAACTCCGCTTCAATGGCAACGGCTGGATCGATATACCCTCCATTGCCAATACCCCTACGAATCCCGAATGCTACACCCATCAATATTCCGTTGAGGTTGAAGTTCCTCTGGCGGACCTGGTGCAGGGTGCCAATTCGTTCGAAGGCACCTCCGACCGGCAAACCTGCTACAACTTTGGTTGGGGGCAGTGGGGTTGGTATGGAATCCTGTTGCGGGTCTACTACGATCCGGCTCAGAGAACGCCGCCGTCCGGGAGCATCGTCAGTCCGGTGGCTGGTGCCACGATGGGTGAAAACCAGGTCTTCGAGGCAGTGGCCAACAGTGCTGCGGGCATCGACCGTGTGGAATTTGTAGGCTATTACGAGGACTTCGATGCCGACGGCGACGGCAACTATTTCGGCTGGCAGGAAAGCCGCCACCGCTTACGCCAGGACAACGCGATGAAGCTGCGCAATCACCTCGGCACGGCCAACAGTGCTCCTTACAGTATCGCCTGGGACAATGCCTGGGTGCCTGAACAGGCGGTTGGCAGCATCAAGGCGGTCGCTCGCATCCGGGATGGCAATGGGCTGTGGTTCGTGACTGACCAGGTGGCCGGATTGAGCCTTGATCGCCCGGGGGTCAATGTCGAATTCTATCCGGCGACCAACATGCCTGAAAAATGGTGGGTGCGGGCGGGACAGTCCAAGGCCAGCAATTTTGTCATCGGGGCGGGAGACAATCTGGCCAACGCCCAGTCGGCGCAGTTGCACGTTGCGACCTGGAACGGTGTCAGTGGTCAGGCCGAACCCGGCGAGGAGCATTGGACCCAGGTCAACGGTTGGACCACTCCGGACTATGGTGAAAACCATTTCTTTTCCCATGATCAGATCGACATTCCCATTAGCGAATTGCAAAACGGTACCAATACGGTGACGGTCTATTCGGCCAGTTCCCATCACGGGGCGGAAGTCCTGTGGCCCGGGCCTGGCGTGGTTGTGCGTTACGTGGATTACTCCAATGTCGCCGCCACGGTGACGACCCAACCGGCTGATGTGCTGTCGTTCGTGGGTTCGACCGCAACCTTCGAGGTCAACGCTGTCGGGGCCGATCCCTTGACTTACCAGTGGCAGCAAAATGGGATGGACATCCCGGGTGCCAATGGTTCTTCGTACACGACCCCTTCCTTGGCGGCCGAAGAAGATGGCGACCTGTTTCAGTGTGTGGTGAGCAATGGTCTGGGCAACGAGGTCAGCACCGCCGCCTTGTTAACCGTTCTGGTGCCCGGGCCTCGCAATACGACCGGCCAGATTGCCCTGTATGACTTCGAAGAGGGCAGTGGGAGTACGGTCGGTGACGGCTCCGGCGTTGGGGCTCCGCTTGATTTGTCCATTGGCGATGTCGGTGCGGTCAGTTGGGTGCCCGGCGGTCTTTCGGTCGACGCTTCGACGGTCATAGCTTCGGCGGGCGCGGCTACGAAAATCAACACCGCGGTCATGGCCAGCAACGAGATCACCATCGAAGCCTGGCTGAAGCCGGCCAACCTCACGCAGAACGGTCCGGCGCGTATCGTGACTTTCTCGCCGGATCTTTTCAGCCGCAACCTCACGCTGGGCCAGGGTGTCTTTGGGGCGGATTCGGATGTCTACGAAGTTCGCATGCGCTCGACGGCCACCAGTTTGAACGGGACACCTGCCCTGGCGACACCGGTAGGGGCTTTGAAAACCCAGTTGACCCACGTCGTGTACACCCGGGACCTGGCCGGAGTGACGAAAATCTTCATCAACGGGATTGAAAAATCCAGCGGGGACGCGGGTGGCGATTTGTCCAATTGGGATGGCGCCTTCCAATTGGGCTTGGCCAACGAACTGTCGGGCGATCGACCCTGGTTGGGTGAACTGTATTTGGTTGCCCTGTTCGAGCGGTCGTTGCCAGAAGTGGACATCCTGCAAAACTTTGCTGCCGGTCCTGCGCCGACTGGTGAAATCAATGCCATCCTTTCCACGGTGCAGGCCCTGGAGGGGCCCGTTTCGCTCTTTGCCACGCCCCATGGCCTGGGTGATGCCCTGTCCAGTGCCCAGTTGTGGAACGGTGTTCCTGGAGCTTCGCCAACGATCGTTGATGCGACCATCGTGGTGCAACTTGTGGACAGCCTGGGCGATCCGGTTGTCGGCTACCCCGCCGAGGGAATTACCCTCGGCTCGCAAAGCGGTGGCTGGGTCTCGTGCCCGGATTCACCGTTGATAGCCGATGGCCCGACCGATGCGACGGGAACCACAACGATCAGCGGCGTGCTGGTCGCCGGGGGCAGCAGCGCTCCGGGTGAGTTGCTGCAGGTGCACATCGCCGATTCTTCGTTGAACACGACGAGTTATCCGGGCGGCTTGGCGGGGCTGGAGTACTTCGTCAACAGTGCTGATATGAATGGTGACCTCAGTGTGGACCTGTCCGACGTGACTGATTTTGCCGGGGCCTTCGAAAGCGGCGTGTTCGGTTTTGCCAATGATTTCCACCGGGATGGCGTGATCAACCTTTCGGACGTGATCAGGCTGG
>DAOVTU010000519.1 GCA_030632925.1 Candidatus Krumholzibacteriia bacterium
CATGCCTGCTCCTTTCGGCTGGCTTCGTGCCGGATTTCCACCCAACGCGCCAAACCGATCCCGGCAAAGGCTGCCAGAATCAGGCCCAGGTTGTAGGGCAAGCCCTGTCCGGCCAGAGCCACGCCGCCGGCGATCAAGGCGGCCATGCGGTTGCCGCGATCGCCCAGGGTGGGCACCAGCAAGGCGACGAATACCAGAGGCACGGTGAAGTCCAATTCCCAACTGGCCGGCACCAGATTGCCGAGAAAAACCCCGACGATGGTGCCGAATTGCCAGGTGATCCAGAGGATCATGGCGGTGCCCAGGTAGTACCAGCGGCGTCTGGCCATGCCGGGTTCGCTCTGGTAGCGGTTCACGACCACGACAAAGGCCTGATCGGTGAGCAGGTAGGAAACGAGGACTTTCCAGCGGGCGGGCAGGTGCGAAAAATGTGGAGTCAAAGCTGCGCTGTACATGATGAAACGCAGGTTGATGACCAGGACGGTGAGCACGACCACGGGCACGGCGGCCCCTCGGGCCAGCAGGTCAATGGCCGCCAGTTGGGAGGCGCCGGCGAAGACCACAACCGACATGCTCATGGCCTGGAGGGTGCTGAATCCGGCGTTGATGGCGCTGGCGCCGGCGATCATGCCGAAAGGAACCACGCCGAGCAGGATGGGGGAAACATCCCGGGCGCCTTCAAAGAGGCGGCGAAAAATCGAAACAGTCGAGGTCGTGGAATCTTTCAATCGCCTGTGAGCCCTTCGAGCAGCGCTTCGTTGGTGTCCCATTTTTCCATCAGTTTCAACATGCCCTCCATGGCCGGCTTGGGCGAGGCTGCAGCCGCACGCCGCCGCAACAGGGTCAGCGCTTCGTATTCTTTTTCGTTGAACAACAAATCATCACGCCGGGTGCCGCTGGCGCGGAGGTCGATGGCCGGGAAAATCCGATTTTCGGCCAGTTTGCGGTCCAAAACGATCTCGCTGTTGCCGGTGCCCTTGAACTCTTCGAAAATCATGTCGTCCATGCGGCTGCCGGTATCGACCAGGGCCGTGGCAATGATCGTCAGTGAGCCGCCGCCTTCGATGTTGCGGGCCATGCCGAAGAACTTGCGGGGAATTTCCAGTGCGCGCGAATCCAGGCCACCGCTCATGGTGCGCCCCGAGCCCTTGCCGCTCTGGTTGAAGGCGCGGCCCATGCGCGTGATGCTGTCGACCAGGACCACCACATCGTGATTGCATTCCACTTCGCGCACGGCCTGGGACATGGCCATCTGGGCCAGGCGCACGTGGTCGGCGATGCTCTGATCGCTGCTGCTGGCCACGACCTCGGCGTTCGTGGCGCGGCGGAAATGGGTGACTTCTTCGGGGCGCTCGTCAATGAGCAGCACCACGATGCGGGTGTCGGGGGAATCTTCGCGGATGGCCTTGGTCAGGCTTTCGAGGATCATGGTCTTGCCCGCCTTGGGCGGCGAGACGATGAGCCCGCGGGTGCCCTTGGCGATGGGTGCGATCAGGTCGATGATGCGCATGGAGATGTCGCCGCTTTTGCCCAGATCAAAACGTTCTTCGGGATTCAGGGCGGTCATTTCCTTCAACGACGAGCGTTCGGCAAACTTTTCCGGCGAGACCCCACAGACCGTTTGGATGCTGTTCAACACGGGCCCGTTCTTGCCTTTTTCGGCCGTGCCGACAATCAGCGCACCACTGGCCAGATTGAATTTCTGGATCGCCTTCTGGGGCACAAAAACATCGGTGGGCTCGGGGGCGAAGGAGGCCTTGGGGTCACGCAGGTAGCCGCCGTTTTTGGGCAGGACTTCGAGCACTCCCGAGACGAGGCCGTTGGCCAAATCAGACATGTGGTTCATTCCTTGAACTGGTGTATAGATAACTTACAAAAGCCGGAATTACGGGCTTAGGCTTTCTTCACAAAGCAGGTCTTTATCACGATGGTCACTTTGTTCACGCGGCCCTCGATATGTTCGGGGTTGTCCGTCAGCCGGATGCCCTTCACCAAGGTACCTCTTTTGGCGACAAATGACGTGCCTTTGACGGGCAAATCCTTGATCACGGTGATTGAGTCGCCACCAACCAACAGGGCGCCGTTGCAGTCAACAGAGGGCACGGCAGTCGGATTATCATCACCCGGTGCGGCCTCGGCTTCGGCCCAGACCATGGCGTCTTCATCCAAATAGACCTGCTCCAACAGGCCCTGTGCCCAGGATTCGCCACTGAGACGATTCAACAACCGCCAACCCACCACTTGCACGGCGGCCACTTCACTCCACACGGCTTCCTGCAGACAAAACCAGTGGTTTTGGTCGAGGTCGGTATCACCTTGAAGCTGGGGCCGGCACACGCCGCAAGTCAGCACGTGGTCGTTGGGGCCTTCGTCGCGCGGCACGACTGCGAAAGCCGCCAGATCATCCTGGCCGCCACACAGTTCACACTTGTGGTCGGCACGTGAAAGTAGAGCGGTTTCGAGAGCGGAATCAGACATCGACAACTTCCCGGCACGCCTGGCCGAGGGGTGCCCGGTGGTGGCGGCTCATATTGGTCATGGACGTGGAGATGGGAACCGACCGGCGCCTCGGTGTCCGGGCCTGGGTTGGTCCACCAAATTTAGCACCGACAGGCAGGGGTTGTCAAAGATCAGGCGCCGCTGGTCGTGCAATCATCATACAATCATCAGGCAAACCGGTCCGCCAAGCGGTGGATCAGGTAGCCACTTTCGGTGCGGGCCTGTTCCGCGAAATCCCCGAAAAACTCGCCTATGGCCTCGAATTCCCGGATAAAACCGGCTTTGTCGTCGTCGCGCACCAGGGCGGCCAGTTGTTCGTGGTGAGACAGGAAATCCAGCAGCACTTGGCGCCGGTCGGCGTTGGCAAACACGATGTCGGCGTAAAGCTCGGCGTTCTGGGCAAAAATGCGCCCGGTCATCATCAGCTCGGCCCGGTAAATGGGGCTGCTCAGGGCCAGGATGTCTGCGGGGGCCAGATTGCTCGCGCGCATGAACGAGCCGTGCAACAGGGCCACAAAATGCCGCAGGCCCTGCACCTGGTCCATGATCCGGTCGTGCTTTTTGGGCTCCAACTCCTGCACCCGCAGACCCCACAAAATGAATTGGTCCAGCAGCCATTGGGAGGCCTCGGGCCGCCGGCCGGGGCAGGCGATCACCAGTTGCTTGGAAAGGTTGGCCACATCCGGACCGTGCATGGGATGCAGGCCGAGCACGGGGCCGCGGTGGGCCTTGAGCATGGCGGCCAGGGGCGCGGCCTTGTGGCTGGTGAAGTCGGCCAGGATGGTCTCGGGCCCCAGGAAGGGCG
>DAOVTU010000007.1 GCA_030632925.1 Candidatus Krumholzibacteriia bacterium
AATAAATTGTTCTGCTGGGAATAAACAAGCATTTAAGGAGCATCATGCAGATCGTACATGGCAAGACCGGTTGGATCGAGGACATTTGTTGCCCCATGTTCAGCGGCAAGAGTGAAGAACTGATCAAACGGTTGCGACGGGCGCAGATTGCCAAGCGCCGGGTTCAGATCTTCAAACACGGCAGTGATGTGCGATATGATGCGACCAATATTGTCTCCCACAGCCAGCAGACCATCGCCAGCCGGGCTGTCACCGATGTGCGAAGAATCCTCGAACTGGTCGACGACCGCACCGAACTGGTGGCCATTGACGAGGCTCAATTCTTCAGCAATGACATCATAGACGTGACAAATACCCTCGCCAACCGCGGCAAGCGGGTCATCGTGGCGGGTCTCGAACTGGACTTCATGGGCGTACCCTTTGGCCCCATGCCGCAGCTGCTTTGCTGTGCCGAATACGTGACCAAGCAATTGGCCATCTGCATGACCTGTGGCGATCCCGCCAACTTCAGCCAGCGCCTGACCCAGGCCACCGAGCAGGTCGTCGTTGGTGCCGCCGATGTCTACGAGGCGCGCTGCCGACTGCACTTTGAACCGCCCTGCGAAGAGACTCCCGAGGACTCCGATTCGCACCTGGCGGGCAGCACAAAAGACAACCCCGGCACCCATAATCAGGTCCGGGGTTAGTCACATTATTCTGCCGGCGGCAATTAGCTAAAGAAATGCGGATCGATCTGCAGCTCTTCGGCTCTGGTCCGCAGTTCTGCCAGACGCACCGAGGTGATGCCGAGGAAGCGCGCCGCCGGACTCAGACTGTCCGGTTCCGATGCCTTACTTTCCTCACTTGACGGATCCTCACCACTGCTCGTCAGGGCAATTTCTTCACCCAGGGCGATCATCGCCGCGACCTGTGCATTTTTGGCATCTTCGGCCTCGAAGTCGTGATGCCAACGCACCGCTTCCTCCAGCTCCTGACTCAAGTTCCACTCCTGGATCAACAGAGAGCCCAGGGCCCCATGGTCGAAGCCCAGGATTTCCTTCTCCACTTCGTGGTAAGGCCTTCCGCTTTCACTGGACTCGGACAGGATTTCCTGAAAAAGTTCGGGATGGCTGCGGGCCAGAACCAACTGCCCGATGTTCTGCATCAGGCCGCCGATGAAGACCGCCTCGGGATCGCCCTTGCCCGCGACCTGAGCCACCAGTTGGCCGGCCATGGCCGACATGACGGACTGGCGCCAAATCTTCTGGTACAACATGCCAGCACCCGGGGCCAGGAAAACCGACCGGGCAGCAGTCACCAGGGTCCAATTTCGGATAGCCACAAACCCGAGCCGTACAATGGCTTCGCTTACGGTCTTTATCTCCCGCACTGCGCCATAGAAGGGGCTGTTTGCGATGCGCAGGACCTTGGCCGTGAGTGCCTGGTCCATGGCCAGAGCCGACTCCAGTTTGGTCGCTGTCGTGCGTGGATCCTCGATCACGGCCATGATGTGGCAGGCGGCCTTGGGCAACGCCGGCAGTTCACCGCTGTGGTGCAGGATCACTTCCGGGGTCAGCTTGCGACCGGTGCCTTCGCGGGGATCCCACTCCGGCGCCTCGGGCAAATCATCGGCCGTTTGGGGGCCATTGTCAGCGGTGGCGTTTTCGGTCGGCGCGACCGCCTCGGCCGGAGCCAATTTCAATTTCCGTTTTTCCCGCACCGGTGCCTTCACCGCTCCTTCTTCACCGGGTTTGCGCACGGCAAAGGGGTCGATTTCCAGATCGTTGACCGGAGAGACCGATCCGTCGTCGCGAACCGGCTCTGTTTCCGGCTCCGCATCCCAGGCATTGTTGCCCGTAGTGACGGCTTCACCCGGAGGCTGCGGCCCCCGTTCGGCCCGCATGGCCTGGCTTTTTTGACGGCGGTAGAGTTCGGATTTCAGAATGCTCGCCACCCGTCCCTGCCGGTTGTGCACGCCCTTGCTCAGCAGGATCATGCGCGACAGGGCGAAATGGGCCAGGATCTCGGCCACGGCCAGGGATTTTTCGGTGGCCTTGTCGGCGTCCAGGTATAAGAAGGTGTTCCAGTGCCCCTGGGAAGGTAGCGGCACAACGATGACCTGCCGGTCGCGGCTGCCGCGGCCCAGCATCAGAGTCAGGTCCAGGGGGAAATGTTTGACCGGCACCGGGCCACTGTAGACGGTGGCCTCGGTGGCCGTCGCATCAAAGATGTCCGTTTTGGTCGTTGGAATCGGTGCCCGGCCGTCGCTGCGTTTGCGTTTGGCTTCGGGAGGCAGTTTGATGTTCTCTTCGAGGAACACCTGCAGGCCGGTCGTCCAACGCTTGAGCAGCAACATGCGCAATCCGGTGCGCGAGCAGAGGCGTACGAAGTACTGCGGAAATTCCTTGAACTGAGACATGGTCGACAGCTCTGCAATACCTGCGCGCAGGATCGACATCGACTCGAGACTCACCTCGCCCGCAGCATCGGGCAGCGGCGCAATCAGCGGTTCGGGAGCAGGTGATGCAGCCGGGATGTCGCTTACCGGCGCGGTCACCGGAGCTGCGGTCACCGGAGGCTTGGGCGCAGCCGTTGCGTCCTCCTGAGCCGGTGCCTCATCCACAGACAACTCGCGCACCCGGGACTGCAGGGAGTCCAGGGAGGCCATGATATCCTTCAAGTCATTGGTCTTGGTCGCCACAAGCGTCCTCACTATCTACGGCCGGGGTGCTCTTCAGGGGCGGCTGAAGTGACACAAACAGGCCCATGGTTCTACAAGTGCAAGGATCGGCAGACTTTGGGGGGTGTTTTATCATTATTTGAACCGGCGGCAAAAATATCCGCCCCACCCGAATTTGCGTACGGGCGCCCGAGAGGCTTAATTAGCGCCATCACAGCACTTGCAGATGTCTCAGTTCCGGGAAGTGAGTCGACATGGCCTGCCGCATCACCAAATCATTCCGTTTCGATGCCGCCCATTTCCTGCCTGAGGTGCCGGAGGGGCACAAATGTGGCCGTTTGCATGGGCACACATATATCGTCAAACTGGGTCTCGAAGGAGAACTGCACCCCCGCCTCGGCTGGGTGCAGGACTACGGCGACGTGAGCGCCGCCTTTGCACCGATCATGGAGATGTTTGACCACCACAACCTGAACGAAATCGAAGGCCTGGAAAACAGCACGGCCGAGATCATGGCCGTCTGGATCTATGATCGGCTCAAACCGGATGTGCCGTTGCTGACCGATGTGACGGTTTGTGAAACGCCGACGACCGAGGCGATCTACCGGCCCTAGTCTGAAACCGTGACTAGTCGGACGCCGCTGCCAAACGCACCGGCACGATGCTTTCGGCAGGCACCCAGCCTTCCCAGTTGCCACCGAGCCCCACGCGGATCCACCCCTCGCGCCTGCCCACGATGCTGAGCGTCAGGCCATCGTGCACTTCAAACAGAGCCGAAAAGTTTTCGGCCGGGCCCGAACGGACCACCACTTCTTCGGCCACCACGACCGCCGTTTCGCGAACCTCTTCGACATACCAGCGGCCACCGGTGACGGCACTGACAACGACCACCAAAGCGGCGGCGCCCAACAATACCCGCCGCAGGTTCGGCGCAATGTCCTGCCGGTACCAGCCCCAGGCCACCAGACCCACCAGGCCCCACACCAGCACGATCAGCACCAGGCCCCACTGATCCACCGTCAGCATCTGGACCACCGCCACGATTTGCGCAATAAACAGCGGCAGTGGCTTTTCGGCCAATTCCAGATCCCGCAGGTGACGCCGCACCCAAGCCAGATTCGCCCGTACATCCCGATTGCCGGGGTCCAGGCGCTGGGCCCGCAGGTAACTGGCCACCGCCTGGCCCAGTTGGCCACTGCGGGCGTAGGTATTGCCCAGATTGAATTCCAACACGGGATCATTAACACCCAGGTCACGGGCCGTCAGATATTTGTCGGCGGCGTCTTCCAGGCGCCCTTCGGTATAGGCCTGATTGCCTTCGGCCACCAGACGGACCGGGTCTGCACCGGGGCGCTCGGCTTGGCTGTCCTGGGCCTCAACCGTGGGACTGGCCAGCAACAGAGCAGTCCCGAGGGCCACTGCCAGCATCGCCAGGGACGCGCCACCAGAAGCTGCGACCTTGCCACCCTGCAATCGCCTGGCATCCAGTTCGGCCAACAGGGCCGCTGTCTCACTGGCCAACTGCTCGGCCGAACGCGGATCGGATTGCCCATACCGGGCCGCATCGCACTGGGTCAGAATGTCATTCAAACGCTCGCCCGTTTCTTCCAGCCCCATGTGCCGGCAGTGTTGCCGCACATCCTCCGGGCCCACCGAGGCCTGGGTCTGGTCATGGCAATCGGCAACGTAGCCGCACACGGCCCGGGCCACGGCACTCATGCGGTCATCGGCCTCGCCCGTCAGGGTCGCCTCGGCGGCGGCCAGGGCCCCGCGCAGGCGCCGTCCGGCCGGGTCCCGGCGTTCAGCCGCCAGTTTTTCCAGGTAGTAGCGGTAACCACCCAGAAGCAGCACTGGCAACACCAACAGGGCCCACCACAGGGCGCTGCCCGTCAGCGGTCCGTTGCGTCGCGACAACGACGCGGGCACCTGGTGGATAAACGCCAGGTCCTCCCCCAGACGGGCGATTTCACTGCGCAGGAAACCCGATTCGTCTTCGCCCGCCTGCGGCAAATCGCTCGGCGTGACGGTCAAATCCCATTTTGCGGTTCGGGCCGTGCGAAAACGGCCAGATGAGGTGTCAAACCACACCAGTTCCACCGGCGCGATTTGCAACGGACCCTCGTTGTGCGGCACAATGACCTTCTCCACCACGATCTTGCCCGTCAGCTTGTCGTTTTCCACCCGGGTCTGAAAACTTTCACCGGCGTCGTGCAACTGGGTGCCGGGTGTGGGCGGAATGGGCACTTCGCTGAACCCCTTGAGGAACCCGTCGGCAGTGAGCAGGACCTTGAAACCGATGGCCTCGCCCCGCGGCACGCTGTCGCGGTCCACCTGGCTGATCAATTTCAACTGCGAGGCCACGATGCCCGAATAGTCCGCCGGATGCGGCTGCGGCAACTGTTTGACCTCGATATTGACCGGATCAGTGCGCAGGACGTTGGGACCACGCTGGGTGCGGCTGTTCTGGAAAAAGCGATCAAAAACGCCCGCAGGAAAACTCAATTCCGCCGGCTCGACAACCAACGACCCCGTCCGCGTGGGAAAAATGGCGTAACGGATTTCGGTCACCGTATAGGCCCGGCCCATCAGCACCTTGCGGAACTTGCGCTCCTGCCCGAGACCTTCGCGCCAAAATCCTTCGGTACGCGGCTGCGTATACGAGGGGTTGTTCCAGGGCTGGACCCGGCTCCAGTAGCGGAAAGTCAGGACGATTTGCTGACCGACCCAGGCCTCGGTGTGGCTCGCTTCCAGAGTGATGAAAACATCGTCACCGGGATTCCCAGCCGTGTTGTTCCCCGCGGGCTGAGCCCGGTTCGGGTCAACGGTGCGGTTGCCGGAATCAGCGGTCGGTATGCGAGTGGCCGGAGCAGCCGCCCCGGTAACCTTGATGGCGATCGGTTTGGTACTGCACGAACCCTTGCTCGAAATGATTTTGATAGCCGGGATGGTGAAGTCCGTCGCGGCGCCGACCTTCAGGTAATAGGTTCGCGAGACCGAAGTTTCGGTGGCGCCGTTGATCATGCTCATGCTCTGGTTGGTGCCACCGGCGTAGATGCGCACGTCGGCCAGATCAGGCAACTGGAAATCCGGGGACCAACCCACATCACCGCGAGCGGAAACGGTCAGCACGACCTCCCCACCCTGGGGCACACTGGTGCGGTTGACCGAGGCATCGCAGGTAAAATTCGCCAGGGCCGGCACGGCCACCATGACCAGAGCAACGATCAGGAAAAGTTGCGCAAATCTGCTTACCATTTTTTTCCGCTTTTCGGTTTGCCGCCCTTGAGTCGCTTTTGCACCGAGCGTTTGAGCTCTTCTTCATCGCGGTCCAGGGCCTGCAGAATTTGCTCCTGCTGTTCCTTGGTCAGTTCCTCGGGGTCCAGTTCGGGCTGCTGCTCTTCCTGAGGCTCCTGCTGCTCTTCCGGTTTGTCGCCCTGCTGTTCCTGGTCCTGTTGCTCTTGTTCCTGCTGTTCCTGATCCTGTTGTTCCTGATCCTGTTGTTCCTGGTCTTGCTGTTCCTGCTCTTGTTGTTCCTGTTCCTGTTGTTCCTGCTCTTGCTGCTCTTGTTGTTCTTCCTGCTCCTGCTTTTCCTGATCTTCCTGTTTTTCCTGTTCCTGCTGCTCTTCTTGCTCCTGTTGCTCCTGTTGCTCCTGCTGTTTCAGACGCTGCAACGCCACTTCCAGGTTGAACAGGGCATCTTTCTGGGTCGGATCCATCTGGAGCGAACTGAGCAAGTCCTCCACCGCTTTGGCCGGATCGCCAGCGGCCAATTGCGCCGTCCCCTTATTGTACAAAGCTTCGGCCCGCAGGTTTGTATCGTCGGTCAGGTCCAGCACGCGTTGAAATTCCGTAGCCGCTTCTTCGTACCGCTCCAGTTGGAACAGGGCTTCACCCACCGCCAGACCAATGGCCGGATTATCCGGGGCCTGCACCAACGCCAACTCAAAAGCCACCAGGGCTTCTTCATATTCGCCGGCTTCGTAGCGGGCCAGACCGGTTTTCATTTCCCCCAATTCCGACGGCACCAGGCCGGCCTGAGCAGTGCCCGCCACTCCCAACAGTCCGCCGACCAACAACATTGCCGCAGCAGTCCGTCGTATGCCGGCTTCCACAGTTGTGGTTCTGGCCGGACGACGCGGGCGCAAGGTCAGGCGCAACATGAAACTCAATACCGCCAACAACAGGGGCCACATATAGCGCTCCTGATAGGCCGAGATGCGCCGGTCTTCCAGGTCGCGACGCCCCAGTCGTTCCAGCTCGGCAAAAAGTCTGTCGCCCGCGAGGCCATCCACTCCCAGGCGGAAAGTACTGCCGCCACCGATGGCCGCCAAATCTTCCAGCTTCGCCAAATCCATGCGAGTCATCACCACGTTGCCCTGTTCGTCTTTCATGAAGCCCGCCGGCCGCCCCATTTTGTCCTGCACGGGGATCAGTCCGCCGCCTTCTTCGCCCACGCCCACCGGTATCACCCGGATGCCCAGTTCCTGGCAGGCCTTGGCCTCGGCTTCCCAGTCACCTTCCAGATCTTCGCCATCGGTAACCAGCAGGATGGCCTGAAAACCACTCGCGGCACCATTTTCATTACCCTTGGCCAACAACTCGCGACTCGCCTTGAGGGCCGCCGCGATGGCCGTGCCCTGCTCGCTCATCATGTCCGGTCCGGCCATTTTCAGGAAGATGTCGGCCGTGCCGTAGTCCAACGTCAACGGGCACTGGATGAAGGATGCGCCTGCAAAAAAGACCAGGCCCACGCGGCTGTTTTCCAGCCGGTTGAGAAAACTGCCCAGCTCGGCCTTGGCCCGTTCCATGCGATTGGGCACCACGTCTTCGGCCAGCATGGAGTTGGAAATATCCAGGGCCACGACGATGTCCGAACCCTGTTGGGTGACGGTCACTTCGCTGGCGCCCCACTGGGGTCGGGCCAGGCCCAACAAAAGCCAGAACATCCCGGCCAGCAGGAAAAACCTTTGCCATGATCGCAGGCGCGGATTGGCCCCTTCCAAATGGGATTCGGCCTGAGCGCCCAACAAGGCCACCAACCGCCGGTCCGCAGACCGGTCCGCGGCGCGGAACAACACCCACACCAGTGGCAGCAGCGGCACTAACCAGAGCCAGATTTCCTCGGCAAATCTCACATCAATCCTTTTTGTTTCCGCCGGCCCCGATTCAGCGAACCTCTAGGGAACCCGTCTGAGCCACGTTGCGCCCAGCACACTCTCAAGCAACAGCAGCAACAGCGCCGGGATCCCGAACCACGCCATGCGCTCGCGGTACCAGGTGCTGACTGTGGTTTCGTAACGCGCCGTCTCCAGGGCATCGATGGTCTTGAAAATGTTGACCAGTGTTTCGGGGTTGGTCGCCTGGAACATTTCGCCGCCGGTCAGGGCCGCGATGTTGCGCAATAACTCTACGTCGATCTTGGTTTCCCGTTGCCTTGTTTGGCGGCCAAATATGGGGTCATTCACCGGGTACGGTACCAGACCTTCACGCCCAATGGCCACGGTGTACACCCTCACGTCCAGGCTCTTGGCCAGCTTGGCGGCTGTCTCCGGTTCCAGGGTCGGCACGTTGTTCACGCCGTCGGTCAGCAGGATCACCGTGCGGCTGGGCGAAGTCGAATGCTTGAGCCGCGCCACGGCCGTGGCCAGGCCCAGCCCGATGGCCGTGCCGTCATCCACCAGCCCCACTTGAATTTCTTCCAGGAAGCCATTGAGCACCGGATGATCCAAAGTCAGCGGACACTGGGTGAAGGCCCGGGCCGCAAAGACCACCAAGCCGATGCGGTCGTTGGGCCGACCGTCGATGAAATCCCGGATCACTTCCTTGGCGGCTCCCAACCGATCCTGGGGTTCAAAATCCAACGAGCGCATGCTGCCACTGATGTCCAGGCTCAGCACGATGTCGATGCCTTCGCCCTCGATCTCTTCACTGCTGTGGCTTTGTCGGGGGCCGGCGGCCGCGACGACCAACAGCACCAGGGCCAGGCCTGACAACCAGGGCAATCCGCGCGCCAGGCGCACCTTCAACGGGGGCCGGATCGGCACCAGCAGCGGCAAGCGCGAGTGGCGCAGCGCCGTGCGGTCACCACCACCTTTGAGGCGCATCCACATCACGCCGGCAACGGCCGGCAGCAAAAGCAGCAACAGGGGATTGGCGAATTCCATCAACCCACCTCCCCTGTCTTCTGAATTTGTCCTGTTTTCTGGGTCTGTACGGCCCGGCCAGCACCGGTACCCAGCTCGACCGCCAGAGCAGCCCAGGCTTTTTGCGCGGCCAGCAATTGCTCCGGCTGCACGCGAATGTATTGCCGTTCCAGGCGCACTCGATTGATGCGTCCCATGAACTGAACCGCCTGTTCACGACAGAAGGCCGTCTCGGGCGCGGTCGGGTTGTAACGTTCGCGGTCGGCCAGGTCGATCAAGCGGGCAAAGCCAGCCGGATGCGACGTGTCGTGCCCCAATCCCTTGCAGGCTGCCACGATTTCCGGTCCGGTCATTTCCCGGGCCGCGATGCGGTAGCGACCGGCCACGTAATCACGCGCCAGGAAAGCCAACCGATCCAGGAACTCACGGGTTTCGCCCCGGGCCAGAACATTTTCGTTCAAGAGGGACTGCAGGCTGGTGGCCGTGGCCATCCAGGCCGCCGGCGGCACGGGCCAATGTTCCAGAGGCGCGGGCAGGTTGCGACGGCGCCACAACAAATAGGCCGCCAATACCAGAAGCAATACGAGGACCGTCACACCCACCAGGCGCCACGGTGTCCAGACCAACGAACGCGGCGTCCGGATGGTCGCGGTATTTTCGGTGCCCGCAGTCTGGCCAATGACCGGCAATACCGGTGAAAGCTGGTCCTGCCAACGGATCTGCAAAGGGTCGCGCCGGTAGACATGGAAAGACCGCACCACACGCAGGTTTTCCGTCGCCGGCAAGGCGGACATGTCCACCGCCGGTTCCTGCCGGGGCCGCAACAGGCGCGCCAGGAAACCGCGTTCGGGTTCCACGTAAGGCGCCAGCCACTGTCCGTCGGCTTCTGGCATCAGTTCCGGCCCATCGGCTTGTCCCGCCGGATAGTCCAGCACCAGATGCAGCAGTCCACCGAATACCAAGGTGTCCTGAACCACGTATAAAGCTTGCGGTTGAGGCAAGGAGTCGGGCACCGAGATGCGGATTTCCACCGTATCGGGCACCACCGGTGCCGGCTGACCGGCTGGTCGATCGAGCAGTTGGTGCGGCATGATTTGCCCCTGGCCGGGAGGCGCGCCCCGATCGCCCCGATTGCCCCGATCGCCCGGATGGCCCGGATCTCTGGGATCCTGGGCCTGCACCTGAAGCGGGACAACCACCAGGGCCGCCAAGAGAAGGATGCTCCGCATGAGACGTCCAGTTCGGCTGCTCATCGCCGTCCCTTCCGTCCGGTGCGGCCTTCGCGGGCCAGGAAAAATTTGCGCAAGGGATCGACGTAGGATTCGGTCACATCAATGTCCACCACATCGACGCCGCGCGAGGCCAGGGTCTTGGCCAGGGAGCCGTCATGGGCCTGAACCCGCAGGGCCAATTGGCGCCCCGTTTCGGCCGACGATGTGTCGATCAATTCGGTCGCGCCCGACTCGGCATCCACCCAGCGCACCAATCCAACATCCGGCAGAGTGGTTTCGCGAGGATCGCGCACCCGCACCGCCACCACATCGTGGCGCCGGCCAAGAACCGACAAACTTTTCGTAAAATCGCCGGCCCAAAAATCGGATACCAGAAAAACGGTCGCCTTGCGTTTGAGCACCGAGCCCAGCAAACGCAGGGGTTCATTAATATCAGTGCCGTGGCCTTCGGGCGTGAAGGTGAGCAGTTCGCGAATCAGGCGCAGCACATGGCTTTTGCCCTTGGCCGGGGGAATGTATTTCTCCACCCGGTCGCTGAACAGCACCAGCCCCACCTTGTCCTTGTTGGCGATGGCCGAGAAGGCCAGCACGCCGCACAACTCGGCCGCCACTTCGACCTTGGTGCGTTCGCCGGAGCCGAACCAACCGCTGCGGCTCATGTCCACCACCAGCATCACCGTCAGTTCGCGTTCCTCTTCAAACAGTTTCACAAAGGGATCGCCCGTACGCGCGGTCACATTCCAATCAATGGAACGGATGTCGTCGCCGGCCACATACTCGCGCACCTCACGGAACTCCATGCCGGTGCCCTTGAAAACCGAGTGGTATTCACCTGAGAAGACTTCCTCCACCAGACGGCGCGTCCTGATCTCGATGCGACGCACCGAGGCCAGGATTTCCGGCGAGATGGAAGTGTGGGTTCGCTTGAGCGCCATATCGTTTAGGGCACTTCGATGTTGTCCAGCAACGCCGACACGATGTCGTCACTGCTGAGGTTTTCGGCTTCGGCTTCATAGGTCACCAAAATGCGATGGCGCAGGACATCATGCCCCACGGCCTTGACATCTTCGGGGATCACAAAGGCCCTTCCACGCAACAGGGCCCGCGCCCGCGACAGCTGGGTCAAGGCCAGGGTGGCCCGCGGCGAAGCGCCCCAGGCAATCAGCGGCCCCAGATCAAGCCCCGCCTCTTCCGGATCACGGGAGGCAAAAACAATGTCCAGGATGTAGCTCTTGATCTTCTCATCCACAAAAACGGAACCCACGGCGGCCCGCATCTCGGAAATCGCACGCGCGTCGATCACCTTGTCGACTTCAGGCACAGCCCGGCCGGCCATGCGGTCCAGCATCAGCCGTTCTTCGTCCTTGGTGGGATAGCCAATGCGCAACTTGAGCAGGAAGCGATCGACCTGCGCCTCGGGCAGCGGATAGGTGCCCTCCTGCTCGATGGGGTTCTGGGTGGCCAGCACCAGGAAGGGATCAGCCATGGGAAAGGTCTCGCCCCCGATGGTCACCTGCCGTTCCTGCATCGCTTCCAGCAGCGCGGCCTGAACCTTGGCCGGCGCACGGTTGATCTCATCGGCCAGGATGATATTGGCAAAAATCGGCCCCTGTTTCACCGTGAACTCGCCCGTATCACGGTTGTAGATCGTCGTGCCGGTGATATCGGCCGGCAGCAGATCGGGCGTGAACTGGATGCGCTTGAATTCGGTGTCGACGGTGCGGGCCAGGGTGCTGACGGCCAGGGTCTTGGCCAGTCCGGGCACGCCTTCGAGCAGGATGTGGCCGCCGGTGATCAAACCCAGCAGCAGTCCCTCCATCATTTTGGTCTGTCCCACGATGACCTTGCCGGTCTCGGCCAGGACCGCGCCCAGGCGTTGGGCGAGTTCTTCGGCGTGCACCTTGTCGAGAGAGGGATATTCGGACATGACGACCTTTCAGGCCTGACGCTCGGCGCCAGCGGGTAAAACGGGCATATAACAGGCAAACAACCGCAGTGATACGAGATTGAGCCCCGTTGGTTCCATGGAAATCGCTCCTGCGACCACTCTTGGTGGCGAACCGGGACCGCCCTACAATAACCAACCCCTTTTTTCTTGCCAACCCCTATCAAAAGCCTTTCAATAGGAATGAATAGTGAATTTCCCCGAAAGCCCTTTGGAGGCCGTTTTGAGGCTGAGCAAACACAAAATCGAACATTTGTCCGATAAGATCCTGAAAATGCTGCAGGATCACCCCCGGATGCACCCGAATGAGAACATCGATCTGGTGACCCGGTCCATCGATGACGCCATTTTCGAGAACATGAAGGCCGAAGAAGAAATCGACGACGAAGTCGAAAAGCTGGTCTTCGCCAACAAGAACGAAATCTCGGCCATGGATATGGACGTGGGCGCCCTGCGCAGCCAAATGAAGCGCGAGCTGTGCCGCAAACAGGGTTTTATCCTGTAAACGGGGATTTGTACTGTAGCTAATCACCGCCGGGCCCTGTCCCGCGGGAAGGATACAAGATGAGATTGTCCGAAGAGCGCATTGCTGTTGTCGCTCGCCTGATTTGCGATCGTCTGCTGGACGAAGAACTGGTCGACCTGGAAATTCGTGAAGACGACTTCCTCAATCTGGTCGAAGGCCTGATTGTCCACGATTTCAAGATCGAAGACGAAATCGACGAAGAGGCCACCACGTTCCTGCTGAAGAACAAGCCGAAACTGGAAGAGGGTTCGACCGAGTGGAAGATCGAACTGGAGCGCAAGAAGGAAGAGTTCTCCATCGCCCGCGGCTATCAGGCATTCTGATCCTCGCGAACATTCGGCCAACCCCTTGCAAAGCCATCCGGAGTAGCAAATCGTGAAAGTCATGGTGCTCACCCCCTACCTGCCCCATCGCCGGGTGGGTCATGGTGGCGGCACCGCGGTGCGCGATCTTGTAACCTGGCTGGCCCGCAAGCATGAAGTCATGGTGCTCAGCCTGGTGCGTCGGGGTGAGGAAAATCTGCTGGCGGAAGTGGAAGAACTCGGGGTCCGGGCCTTGGGCCTACCCTTCCTTGACCAACAATCCGATGGCTTGTCTCGAATAGAATTCCTGTCCCGACGCCTCGCTGCGTTCTCCCGCTCCCTCGCCTCCGGCTTCCCTTTCTACGTAGAAAAATATGCCGACGCAAACCTGGCCCGCCAGATCACTGCGGCGGTGCGCGACTTTCAGCCGGATGCCATCCAGATCGAATACCTGCAGATGGCAACCTACTGCCGCGAACTGCGCCAGCAGCGCGATACATCCGGCCAAAGTGCGCCGCGCCTGATTCTCAACAGTCACGAACTGGGCAGCCTGCCCCGCGAACGCCGGGCCGCGCGGGCGGACAACCCCTTGAGTCGCTGGGCGGCTCTGCGCGAAGCGGCGTCCTGGCGGCGGTTGCAGGTGGCGGCCACCAGTTGGGCCGACAAAACCCTCTGCGTCACGCCCGAAGACCACGCCCTGTACGCGGCCATGGGCGGCCAGAATCTGGTGACGATGCCGCTGGGCATGGACCTCAGCGCCCTGGAGGCCGATTGGCAACCCGGAACGGTCGATGGTCGCGAAACCCACCTCTTTGTCGGTTCCTTTGGTCACCCACCCAATGTCCTGGCAGCTGAATTTCTGATCAATCAGGCTTGGCCCAAGGTCGCGGCCGAACGGCCGGAGGCACACCTCGTATTGGCCGGACGTGGCTCGGATGAATATCTGGCCACACAGGTCCCACGCGCGCAGTGGGCCGACCGAAAAGTCGAAGCCCTCGGCTTTGTAGACGATTTGACGCCGCACTTCCGCAATTGCCGCCTCTTTGTGGCGCCCCTGCCCGAAGGCGGCGGCATCAAGATCAAGATCCTCGAGGCCATGGCCCGCGGCGTGCCCGTCGTGACCACACCGGTGGGTGCCGAAGGCATTTCCACCGCCAAGGACGGCACCCTGACCATCACCGCCTGCGATGAATCATTTGCGGCGGCAATGTTGCGGGATGCGGACGACCTGCCGGGCTGCCGGGGCCGCGCCGCAGCTGCACGCCAACTGATGGAAAGCCACTTCAGCTGGGACAGCATCACCGACCGACTGACCGACCTCTATGGAGATTTCCCGCAGTAAAATTCGACTAGTAGGAAGCCGAGCCGCCGCGTTCCTGCAGCAAGCGCAGAGTGTCGGCGTCGACGGGACTTTGTCCGGCGGCCACTTCGGCCAACAAAGTCACCTGGGCCAAACGCTCCACTGTTTCCAGCAGGGCAAAAGCTGCGCCCAGGTCTGTGCCCATGGCCACTACGCCGTGGTTGCCCAGCAGGATGGCATCGTTTTCAGCGAGGAAGGGTTTGACCGACAGGGCCAACTCAGGGGTGCCTGGTTCGGTGCGCACCGCCAGGGGCACGCGGGGCAATAGCGCAGCTGTTTCGGTGAGCAGTGAACCGTCCAGGTCCCGCCCTGCCGCGGCAAAGGCCGTGGCCCAGGGGGCATGGGCGTGACAGATGCCACCGACATCCGGTCGGCTTAGATAGATTTCCCGATGCATGGGCCATTCGCTGGTGGGCTTGCCCTTGGCCGTGCGGCCAGCAGTGTCCACTTCAACCAGGTCCTGGACCCGCAGATCGCCCTTGCTCACGCCCGAAGGTGAGACCAAAAAACAGTGGCCGCTGATACGAACCGAAAGGTTCCCTTCAGCGGCCACGACAAAGCCACGACTCTGCATTTTTTGACCGATGGCCACCATCTCCCTGCGCATGACAACGAGGTTGGCCATGGTCACTGCACGCCCTACGGGCGGTAGATGTAGACGTGGGACATCACGCCTTCGAAGAACTCCAACTGACGGCGTTCGTCGTTGGCCAAGGCACGCAACTGGACTTCGTCCAGGCCCTCATTTTCCGGGTTATCGACAGCCGCCTGATAGGCTTCCTCTTCCAGGCGGTTCAACATTTCGGTGGGGAAGCCCAGCGAACTGCTCATCATAACACGCCCGTCCGGCAGCACCCTCGGGTCGACATCATCAGAACGGGTGAAGTAATAAAGCGCCGGGTCCAGGGTTCCGTCAGACGGGATACTCCAGATGTTCCGGTCATGCAAAGTGATGGCCGGTGCGCGGCGGGTCGAGACAAAGTAGATCGAGGCGCCGTTATTGGAGAAAACCGGCCCCCGGTTGAGGATGCCCGAAATGGGGTCGCCCTCGGTGCGGGACGTGAACGTCAGCCGATTCAAATTGGAATCCAGTGCCGGCAGATTAGCGGCCGTCACACCGGTCGAATCGAAGTCCACCGTGAAGATTTCCGTGCCGGCACCCGTGCCGGCGCCAGCGACGTCCAGCCCACCGGAGAAGACCAGCTTGGAGCCATCGGGCGCCCAACTGGGAGTCTCAAGGCGCGAATACTCGCTCGTGATCGGGAAAGCAACGGCGTCGTACCCGTCGTTATCGCCGGCGGTGTCCATTTTAATGACCCAGAGGGATGTGCCGGTGCAGGTCTCAAAGGAATCGGGAATCACACAGCTGGAGCGCGTGAAGGCCAACCAGTCGCCGTCGGCCGAGAGAGTGCCTTCCATGTGTTGAGTCAGCCGCGGTTGGGCCGTTGCATCAGCCGGTTCCATAAACAGGTACTCCACCCGTGCCAGGCTCGGGTTGGATATATCGGCCCGGCAAAGACGGTACTGGTTGCCCAGTTCAATGGAGCGCATGCTGAAAATCAGATGGCTGTCGTCGGCCCAGCTGGGCGAGGTCTTGTCATCGTCCACCATGTACTGCAGGAATGGCTCGCCGCCGGCAAAGGGCATACTGCGCGGGAACAACTCTACCAAAATCCCACCCTGGCTGCTCAGGTCAAGAGTCGGCTCCACGCCCTCCTGATTCGGAAACAGAATCATCTGCCGATTGTTGACAAAATCCGCATCGCCGGAGAAACGGGGATCCGAAGGAATGGCCCACCAGTCGGCGGTGAACAGGATCCGCGACTGATCCGGAGACATGCTCGGATTCAGGTAGTGAAAGCCATCACTGGAAGTGTCAGTCGTCACCATGACCAGATCACCACAGGAATGATTGCCACAGACAACCAGCGTTTCCGACGGTTCTTGCTTGCTGCTGCAGCCAACGACGGTCAAGACCGTCAGCAAAACGACATATGGCAGCAGCAGGAAGCGATTGCGCGTCCACTTCATGTTCGGATGGACCTCCAGCGGGGGTTGGAAAGGGGATGTCCGCAGAACCGGTCGGCCTCAGCCAGGCTCCGGATCGCGACAAACCGTGATATGGAAAAATAAGGCAACATGCCCCTGCAAATCAACCGGCACTTCAGGATCAGGGCCCAAGATTGAAGGCCGTCGTCACCCGCAGCCACGACCAAACGGCGTATTTCCCTATGCTGGCGGCCTCGAACTGGCCCTGCCGCAGGCTTGTCCAGGCCGCTTTGGTCAGCGATTTGGCCGGACTTTCGACCACCACGTACTGCTGCACCTCCCCCGCAGGGCTGAGCAGCAGGTCCAGGAGCACGTCGCCACCAATCCCCTTGTTCACCGCGGTTTGCGGGAATTCAGGTCCCGGCCCGCCGGTATAGCGGGGCGGATGGCGGTACAATTCCTGATACATCTTCAGGGTGCCGAAACTGCGGCCACCGGTACACTTGGACTGCCCCCGCGCCGCCAAACGGTCCGCTTCTTCAAAATCACCGTGGGTGCGGGCCACATCAGCCAGCAAATAATCCACCGCAGCATCCTCCGGGCGCTTTGCCAGAGCCTCCGTCAGCAGATCCTTGGCCCGCGCCAGCAGGCGAGGCTTGTTCTTTTCGTAACTGCCCAGATCCGCCGCCGGACCCTCGACCGGCAACAGGTCGGGATTGCCCTGCCCCGCCAAAAGGTACAGCTGCCCGAGCGTCAACAACATCAGCGAATGGCGGTGCCCCTTTTCCAGCCCCATTTCCAGTTCGATCATGCCGTCGGAACCCGACCCGTCCCGAAAATATTCCGAACTGAGGGCCAGATAGCGTTCCACCGGGCGCGGCACATCCACATCATCCTGACAGCGGGCCAGACGGTGTTCGCGAAAATCACCGTCGGGCACGGGTGTTTCCTGCATCGTACCCGCCAGCTGTTGCGTCTTGACCGGCGCCGGTGCCGGGCTACTCGCACACGAGGCCAGCCCCAGCAGGGCTCCGGCCAGGAACAGTCCGCGCACCCATGAATACCCTCGTTGTCGGTGGATCATTTCTACTCCCGGATTACGGTGTCTTTTTTTCCAGGGAAGGGTCCAGTTCCAAGACCTTGTCCCATTCCTGGCGAGCTTCGGCATCGCGCCCCAACCGCGTCAATAACACGACCCGGTTGTTGCGGTAAACCACATTGTCGGGTGCCAGGGCAATGGCCTGGTCAACGGCCAGCAGGCCTTCGTCAAATTCTTCGACCGCCAATAGGTTCAAGGCCACCTGGCCCCAGAATCTGGGTTCGGCTGCCACCGCCTCGGGCTCCTGACCAGTCCGCAGGCCAGCCACCGCCTGCAAGGAATGGTCCGCGCCCGACAGGCGCCCCTCTCCTTCGATCAACAGTCGCCACTCCTCGGCCGTGCGTTCGGGGGCAGGCGACGCGGCCAGAAAGTCCACCAGCATGGAATCATCCCCCGCACGGGACATGGCCGCCACCAGGATGCGGCGGGACTCGGCATCCGGCGATCGCTCGTGCAGGCGCCGCAAAGGTTCCACTGCCAGATCGTATTTTTTCTGCATGAGGTAGAGCGAAGCCAGGGGTTGGTCCAGCTCCGGGCACCCACCGCACAATTCGCGGGCCAGGTGCAATTCCCTGGCCGCGCCGCGGGTGTCGCGGAACGCCAGCAGCATCTGGCCGTGTTCCCGGCGCAAAT
>DAOVTU010000453.1 GCA_030632925.1 Candidatus Krumholzibacteriia bacterium
CAGCCCACGCCCAGCTGAAAAACAAGGGTCCCGGTGCCGCCTGCCACACCCGTGGTTTCCGTATCCAAAAAGAGGATTTCGGAAACGTCGGGACACAGTTCAGGTTCGCGAGTAAAAAGCCCATGCAGGACTGGCAGATGTTCAGGCGGTGATGCCAGGATGTCGCGGTGTTCGACCCACCAGACTGGTCCCGACGCCGTTTCATGGCGTCCCAAACCCAGTTCAGCCAATACTTTTTCCTGATCCGGTGGCGAGATGTCGCCTCTTCCCCCACCAGAAACCACAGGCTCCGACTTTCTAGTCAGGCGGTCCAGTTGGGCCAATCGCTTCTTCAGGTCCATAATCAGCCCTCGCCGGCCGCTTGCCCCAGGCGTTTCAACAGCCACGTCGCGCCGGCCCGGGCGGTGTTGCCGGAATCGGCCGCAGCCCCGACGCAGGAGGGGCACCCTTTTTCACAGGGACACTTGCCCAGATGGTCTGCCGCCGCACCACAAATTTCCTCGAATTGCTCAAAGATCCGGCCCGCAAAGCCCACGCCACCGGGGAAGGAATCGTACAGGTACAAGGTCGGTTGTCCCGTGAACGGCGAACGCACCATGGCAGTGCTGTGCAGATCCGACATGTCGGCCATGATGAACACCGGCGCCACCCGCCCCAGCAGGTGCGACAAGCCTTTCAGCGCATCGCCCAGGTCATGCCCCACCTCGGACATCTCGGACAACAGGGACTCCGGCATTTCCCACCAGAAACTGGTGGTGTGCATTTCCATTTCAGGCAGGTGCACGCGCCCGGCCCCCACGTTTTCGTGGGTCCCCAACTTGATTTTCTTGAAGACCGTGACTTTCGCAATGAGGCCCACTTCACCGACGACCAGTTGACCGATACCGTAGGGCCGGTCCGTATCAGCAGTCAGCGTCTTGAGCTCGCTCTTGCGCTGGGCATCAGTGTAGTAGTCCACCGTCACGGGCTGCACATGGGCCTCACGGCGGTCCCAGTCCAACCGGTCCACGTGGTATTGCTGGGCCCCATGGATGTACACTGCGTCGTCGTGCAGCATCTCTTGGGCACTGAACAGGTCCATCTCACCAATGATGCGCCCGCCGGTCACCGACTGGTCAATAATCACCACATTGTCAGGTGCAGCACTGCGTAAACTCACCTCTTCAGCGGGATAAGTATCGGCCATCCAGTGGTAACGGTCACCGCTGTGGTGCAGCACTTTCATGTCCGCCAGATAGTCCAGGATCTCCGTCACCTGATGCCCGCCGTATCTTTCTTCCGACAGGAAGGGCAGCTCAAAAGCGGCGCACTTCAGGTGACTCATCTGGATCACCAGATTGTCCGGATCCAGGGTGGCGTGTTCGGGGCTGCGTCCGAAGAAATAATCGGGATTGTTGATGATGTACTGGTCCGCGGGACTGCTCGAAGCCACCAATACCACCGCGCTCAGATTTTGGCGCCTTCCGGCCCGACCGGCCTGCTGCCAGGTGCTGGCCACGGTTCCGGCGTACCCCGCCATGATGCACACATCGAGGCGGCCGATATCAATGCCCAGCTCCAGCGCGTTGGTCGACACCACGGTCGTGACGCTGCCGTCGCGCAAGCCGCGTTCGATGGCCCGCCGCTCGCCGGGCAGGTATCCGCCACGATATCCGCGCACCTCGCCGCTCTTTATGCCCACCCGTCGCCCGGACTTCTCCAGATAGGTCAGCAACAACTCGACCCGCATCCGGCTGCGTGCAAAAACAATCAATTGAGCGCCCGAGCTCATGAATCTTTCCGCGATGCGCCGCGTGGTCTTGATCACCGATTGCCGGATGCCCAATTCATGGTTCACCACCGGCGGATTGTAGAATACGAAATGCTTTTCGCCCCGCGGCGCCCCGTTTTCGGCCACCGAGGTCACGTCCAGGCCCGTGACCTGGGCCGCCAGCTCGGTCGGGTTGGCGATGGTCGCCGAACAGCAGATGAACTGGGGATCGGCGCCGTAGAAATTCGCCACCCGCCGCAAGCGCCGGATCACATTGGCCACATGGCTGCCAAAGACACCGCGGTACTGGTGGACCTCGTCGACCACCACGTACTTCAGGTTCTCAAACAGCTTCACCCACAGCGTGTGGTGGGGCAGTATTCCCTGGTGCAGCATGTCCGGGTTCGTCACCACGATGTGCCCACTGCTGCGGATGGCCCGGCGCGCGGTCTCGGGTGTGTCGCCGTCGAAAGTGAAGGTCTTGATGTCGACACCCAGATCGGTAACGAGGCCGTGGACCTCGTGCATCTGGTCCTGGCTGAGGGCCTTGGTGGGGAACAGATACAGGGCGCGCGCCTGGTTGTCCCGGAGGATCGTGTCCAGAACCGGCAGGTTGTAGCAGAGGGTCTTGCCGCTGGCCGTCGGCGTGGGAACCACGAAGGAATGACCTTCACGGGCCAGGTCCACCGCTTCGGCCTGGTGGCTGTACAAACGATCGACGCCCCTGTTTTTCATGACGTCGATGAGCCGGGGATCGAGACTGGAAGGAAATTCGGTGTAGCGACCGGCCTGTGGCGGGATCACTTCCCACCGGCTTACATTGCGCAAAAATCGTTCGTCGACCTTGAGCTGATCAAGAAGCTGGGCAAGATTCAAGGGCGCCTCCCCAGTCGTCAGCTCTGGCTGGTGTCGTTCTTCTTGTCGTTTTCGAGCGGGGCATCGTCCTTAATCGCCTTACCGACATCATCGATCTCACGCTTTACCTCGTCGGTCGCGCTTTGTGTGGCCGACTTGAACTTGCGGATGGATTTGCCCATGGCTTCCGCGATTTCCGGCAGACGTTTGGGACCAAAAAGGATCAAGGCCAGGGCCAGGATCAGCAGCAGTTCGGACCAACCGGCCATGCCGGGTATGATACCAAGAAAGGAATTCATCAGGGCAACCTCCAAAAAGGGAGCTAGCGGTACCACCTGAGCATCTGCGAGGCTACAAACACCCCGATGACACTCATGAGGTTGAAGTGTATCTCGAAGCCGAACGTCAAATCAATGATGATCAGGTTCCATTCGGTCACCGAGGGCCCAAATTCGACATAGTTGACGAACAGCTGTTCAGCCACGCTCCCCGGATTGAGGAACAGGGCGATCAACTCACTGAAAATGGCCCCGATCAGAACACCCAGTGTCAGGGTGAGAACGACCGTGCCCATTGATTTTCGCATCAGTCTCGATCTTTCCCGGCGAGCACCGGCGTAGGGCCAAGTTCCGAATCAGGACGCATCAGGACGCATCAGGTTGTTAAGACAATAATACGACCTTTACCTGAACGAAACACCTCATTTCCGTTCGCCCAAAAGGGATGACGTAAGCCGATCACTGTCCGCGCCCAGCACCAGGACGGCATCTTCGCCCTCACGGCCGTCCCATTCCCGGATTACCCGGATTCCGCCCAAACGGCGGGCCAGGTCCGCAGCCTGCCGGCCCGTCAACCGGCGGTTGACCAGAAGAGATTGGCTGAAGTTCCGGTGGGGAGCGTTGCCGAAACGCTCGGCCACACATCCTGCACGGCCCAGCAACAGACTGACCTCCCGGGCCAGACCTTTCTGGCCGGTCCCGTTGAGCACCGTCAGATGGATTGTCGTTTCCTCAAGCGGAATGGTGAAGTCGTCCTCCACATCAATTGACGAAGACCTTTCTGCCGATTCCGAAACTCCGGTCCGAACGAAGTCCTTGCCAAACCACAGCGACAGGGC
>DAOVTU010000083.1 GCA_030632925.1 Candidatus Krumholzibacteriia bacterium
ACCATGGACGGCGGCCAGCGCGGTGAAGTCGAAAACGAAACCTTCTGTGCCGACAGCGCCATCGTCACTTTCGTGGGCCGTGACATCCATCCCGGATATGCCAAAGATAAAATGGTGCCCTCGGTCAAGGTGGCCGGCGAGTTCCTGACGATCCTGCCCCGTGAAGGCGCACCCGAAACCACCGAAGGTGCCGAAGGCTACATCCACCCCATCAGTCTCAAGGGCAATACCAGCGAGACCGAAGTCCAGGTCCTGATCCGCGATTTTTCCGCCGATGGCCTCAAGCCCAAGGCCGAGAAAATCGAAGCCTACGCCAAGGCCGCCTGCGAAAAATGGCCGGGATCTTCGTACCGCATGGAGATCAAGGAATTCTACCGCAACATGAAATACGACCTGGAAAAAGAGCCCCGCGCCATGGCCTACGCCCTCGAAGCCGTAGAACGCGCCGGCATGAAACCCCTCCAGGGCTCCATCCGCGGCGGCACCGATGGTTCCACACTTTCAGCCCGCGGCCTGCCCACTCCCAACATCTTCACCGGTGAGCAGGATTTCCACGGCTACGGCGAATGGGTCTGTGTCAAAGATATGGAACTGGCCACCGAGACTGTGCTGCGCATTATTGAGGTCTGGACCGAGAAAGAAAGGTAAGAGGCTCTATCGCCCACAGGAGAGGCGCGACAATGGGATTCCATTGTCGCGCCCACTCCAGTCACTGCATCGCCAAATAAATTGGTCTCAGCGCCTGAGCAAAACTCCCCGCGCATCCTGAACAATTTCATCAAACGGATTGTTGCCAGTGAAGATAACCTCCATGGCCCCTGTCGCGGATTGCGTGCTGATTACCCGGAATTCCGTACCCTCGGCGGGAAGATCCCTTACCAAAACTTCGACCGTTCCACCCAATTCCTGCCCTCCGCGCAGGAAGAAAATGGTTTCGGTTGAAATGTCTCCACTCATGGAAACATCTACTTCGGCCACAAAACCGGCCTGCAGATCGACATTGCCATTAATCGTCATGTGCGCCGGTTCGCCACCCAGGTCTGGTCGAAGAGTCCCCGACATTACCGCTGACGGCGAGTTGACCAAAGTCAATTGAGCGTTAGCCAGGGTGCCCTCAGAAACGCTGCCGCCCGTAATAACCCCGGTATCAAAAAGGTTGAAAGGGCCTGAGACCGCGATTGAACTTTCGACCAGATTCAAAACACCGGCACAACTGAAAGCCGTCGATACCGTGAAGACTCCTTCGCCTGACAGGTGAAACTCGCCGATCACGGAGAATCGACCAAGCTCGCCCTGGCCCTGGCTTACCGAACCGGCGGAGGCCTGTATCCAGCGACCGGCATTCCCAACGCTAAGAACGGCTCCGTTGGCTAACATAAGGTCCACGGTACTGTCACCACTCACGTCACCGATAATATTCCAGGTGGTGGCCGACAAGACCGACGTGCCGGAATTGACAAGAGTCGTTTGGGAGCCGACCTGGGTTGTGAACGAATTCAGTTCGTGGATGGCTCCACGGCGCCAGACAAATATATGGTCAACCAAAAGACTGCCCGGGCCAGTGATGGATTCGGTAAATGCCGATTCAAGGACAAGGTGCCGGAATGAAATAACATCACTCGTAAAAGTGCCGAGTTCCACCGTGCCACCGATGACGAAGGGACCATTCCCTTGTGAATTGACCCCCAACAAGACCGTAGCGCCGGATTGGCGCAGTTTTGCGCTATCGTCGATTTCGATAGTGCCGCGTAAAATACCGCCGCGAATATGCAGAGTCCCCTCGTCAACCCGCAGCGAACCATTCGAACTGAATTCGGCGGAAGACACCGTCAGGGACGCTTCCTCGGTACCAAGACTTTTTCGAATAGTACCGGCGTTGATCAGGTTACCGTTGTTCTGCACCGTCACATGGGCATCCCCTTGCAGGTCGATAATAGCCCCGATTTTGCATTCGAGCATCTCGTTGACCCGCAGACTGGCGCCGGCCCCCACGGTGATTGCACCGCGATTTTCCACTGCAACCCGAAGCTCCAGGGGACTGCCAACGGCATGCAATTCGGCACCGCTGCGAACTTCCATCAAGCCACCGCCAGTGAGGGTGCCGCCGCTCCAGGCAAAATCACCCAATACGACAAAACTGCCGGCAACATCGAGTTGGCCTCCGGTGAGTATGCCGCCGGTTGTGGTCTGGAGTTGATTTCCGTTGATGTCGAGTATTTGGGTGCCGGAACCTGCGCCCAGGATCAAGCCGGCCACCGCGACGTTGCCGGTGAGCGTGACGGTATAATCGCCGACCGCAGAGATCATGGCAACATCGCCGGTACCAGGCACGACACCATCACCCCAGTTGGCGGCTTCATCCCAATTGCCACCACCGGTGGCGATCCACTCGTGCAGCGGTGCATTTTCCAGGGTAACGGTAACGGCGGCGGTATCAGTGGCACTGCCCGCCGAAACATATATCTCAGCGGTGCCCAGACCGGTGGCGACCACCGAACCGTTCATACCAACGAAGGCCACACTTTCATCACTGCTTCGCCAGGTGAAGACCGTATCGATGACGGCACCTTCCTGGTCGAAAGCTGCGGCTTCAAACTGCCGGTCCTCGCCAATGTCGGTGAAGGTGGCGAATTCAGGTGAGACTACGACCGTCTCAACACGCGGAACCTCAGGCACAAGTGGCGCGACCGGATCGTCATCGCCACTACAACCGATGACACAAATTGAAGCGAAGAGCATAAATGCCCCAAGCGCATATTTGCGAAGGATCATCGAAATACCTCCAGAGAAACAATTGGAACGGGCGAGGAAATGAATTACCGAAACGACTGTGATTGGTCTCGAGTCAGCCAGACTAAAGTAAAAAGTTAAGTGCGTCAACTTGAGCAACCTTGATATGCACCGACCAGTGAAGGTTGTCGGATCTGAACCGTTCGTCTATAGTAGATAGACTTCTCCCCTCCTGACTCCCCAACGATGTAACGGCCCGTCGAATCGAACCGAAATAGGTCGCGATGGAAAACAAGAAGGTAACCATGGCACGTACCGGGTCTGCGACTTGTCTCCGTTTCGTCATTTCGACGATCATGATCCTGGCATTTGGTGCGCCATATATATACGCGGTAGAGATGCGGTCGGAGACCAAGCCAAGTGCCCCGGACCAGATCCTTTTCCACCGCGCCACCGAAGTCGCGCTATGGGCCATGCCGGCGACCGACAGCTTCGCCACCCGCGAAGCCGTCATACGTGATCTGGGTGGCCACCCCAACGACGTTGTGATCAACACCCGGCCCATGGATTCCGACATCCACCTGGTGGCGCTCCAGACCCAGACACCCTATCTGCAGGGAGCGCTGGATCTATCAAACGGTCCGATCATCGTGGATATTCCTTCAGCGACTGATGAATCCCACCTGTACGGCGTTATTTCCGATGCCTGGCAACGCCCACTCGAGGACGTTGACGTTGGACTCGACGGTTGGGATCAGGGCAAAGGTGCCAGATATCTGTTGCTGCCCCCCGGTTACAAGAGAGATGTGCCGGAAGGATTCAAGGTCCTGCACAGCCGTACCTACCTGCAGAACTTCCTGATCCGCTCCATATCGACGGCTGGCTGGGACGCTGCGGTGAAGTATGGGCGCACGATGCAGATCTATCCCTTGGACGAAGCGGCGAACCCCACCCCGACAACATTTCTCGACATGTCGCAGACAGTCTATCGAGCGGCCCCCAGGTTCGATGCCGGTTATTTTGAACTGGTTGACATGCTCGTCCAGGAGGAACCGGTCAATGACTACGACAAGACTATGCTGGGCATGGCCGCCTACATTGGCATAGAGAAAGGCCAGCCCTTCGAACCGGATGATCACACCATCGCAATTCTCGAACGTGCAGCAAAGGCTACCCAGGACCGCCTTCTGGAAATGGCTTTGGGGGTCTCGTGGGTTCCGGCCGAGGGCCAACACGGCTGGACGCAGTTCAACCTGCACCAGGACGATATCGCCCCTGGCCGCCTCTATGTCTATGAGAACGCGAACGGGATGATCGACTACCAGCGTCGTGCTGCGATCGATTATTGGGCCTATTGCATGCCCGCCGTCCTGGGCAGCGGGACAATGTACAACGTCGCATTCGTCGATGCTGACGACAACCCCATCGACTCTGCGAAGACCTACCGGATCCGCATCCCGGAGGACTTTCCCGCCCGGAACTTCTGGTCAGTGTTTGCCTACGACTCCCGCACCCGCACCTTCATCGCCAACGGAACCAAAGGCCGTCATCTCTCGTCGCGCGATGTTCTTGTTAAAAATGCTGACGGATCCGCGGACATATATGTTGGCCCGTCAGTACCTGTCGGCCTGGAATCGAACTGGATTGAGACGATTCCCGGGAGTGATATTTTTATTGGTCTGAGAACCTACGGACCCGAAGAATCGGTCTTGAGCGGATCCTACAAGATCCCGAGATTTGTATTGGTGAACTAACTCTAAACTGTCGATATAAAACAACCAAACGCCTGGAGGATATTGTGGAGCTTGGTAAATACAACTCGATTGTCAAAGCCATCGGCAACCTGATCGTTGTGGCAGCTCTCGTTGTCGGCGCAACATGTGTCTATGGAAGTCCGGACGATGATTTGACAACGGCCGATGCACTGTCTGATGAGAAGGCGCGAGAAGCCGTATTGGACCAAGTCGAAACCCGAATGGGGCTGCTGGACTACGAAGCAGGGATGCCCTCGCAGTCAACTGTCGAACGAGTCTATGACGAAATGGACTACCAGCGCGCCGTCCTGGCCCACCAGATCTCGGATAACCTGGTCTCGTTCTACTCAATGTATGTCGGACCAAACGAGGCCATCGATGGACTCGAAATGGGAGACTTTGTGGTCTGGGAAAAATTTCTCGACACCAAGGGCATCGTATTGACCGGCAACAATACCACGGTCTATGGCATGGCCTACCTGGACTTGAAAGCAAACGGCCCGATGGTTGTGGAAGTTCCTCCTTCGCCCTTTCTCGGCAGCATACTGGATCTGTGGCAAGTCCCACTCTCAGGTATCGGTGCATCCGGAGGAACCTTTGTCGTTGTTGCCGACGACCACGAAGGCGACATCGACCTGCCCGCGGGCGCAACATTGCTTCGATCCCGGACGACCCTGGCGGTGTTCTTCGCGCGCGGACTGGTGGTCAACAACGACGTGGAGGCAGCCGCCGGCACGGTCACTGACTGCCGCGTGTATCCGTTATCCATGATTGATTCACCGCCGGAAACAAAGACTCGGTATGCGTCCGGGGTACCGATGGATACGATTTCGCCGATGGAGCCCATGATCTACTGGGAGCGGGTCGCCGAAGTTCTGAATTTTATCAACCCGAAGCTGGACCAGGATGCCTCGTTGTTGATTTCGCTGCTAAAGCCGCTCGGTATCGAACCGGGCGTCCCATTCAACCCGGATCAGCGACAGAAACGAATTCTCTCCGACGCGGCTCACTTTGGCTGGATGATGGCGCAGGTCATCAGCTACGCGCCACGTTTCGAGGATATCACCTACTACACCGGTACGCAGTGGGAATGGGTCCTGGAGTTGGATCCCTCCTTGCAACAGGATTTCTGGCGAGACCTCGAAGCCCGCACCAATTACTACTTTCAGGCCTCCATGGCCCAACCGGCAATGAAAGAGAAAAATGTCGGTTCGGGGTCTCAGTATGTGCGTTCGGCCCGGGACGCCAATGGCGAATGGCTGGATGGCGGCAAACTGTATCGGCTCAGGGTACCTGCCAATCCGCCGGTCGAGTTATTCTGGTCCCTGACCGTCCACGATTTTGAAACACGGTCCCAGATCCAGAATGACATGAACCTCGCCGCGCTTTCGACCTACGACGACCTTAAGCAAAACAGTGATGGTTCTATCGATCTTTATTTCGGACCGACGGCACCCGAGGGCCTTGAGAGCAACTGGATTCAGACTATTGCTGATCGTGGCTGGTGGGTGTGGTTCCGATTCTACAGTCCCACCGAGGCCTTTTTCGACAAGTCCTGGCAATTGGGGGATTTTGAGCGGATCGACTAAAGGCGCACCACAGCTGTTCGGGAAGATACTCTCGCGGATGGTGTGAATGTGCCGTTGACGCCCCTTCTGGTTGGGGACCGTTGAGCTTCTGTCCGGAGCTACTCTGTCTCCGAAAATATCAACTCTATGGGGTTGAGTTGAGGGGTGTAGCTCGCTTCCAGGGCGAGGCGTCGCGGGGCCAGCAGGTCCATGGTGGAGGGCGGCAACTCGCCGGCGATCTCGAGATGGACGGGGGCGACTGTGGCATGGGCATCCCGGCCATCGGCGGGATCTTTGGCAAGCCACTTGTAATAGGTAAGACTGTAGAGCCAAATATATTCAGTGGGGCTCATTTTTTGAGCCTGGAGCGATTCATTGCGTTGTGTCCAGTAGGTTGCGTAGACCGGGGCCAGGGCTGAGCCCGAATCGATGAGGTTCAACAGGCCCTTGAGGCCACCGTCCTGATTGCGGTCTTTCTCGCGGGCGAATTCGGTGGCGGCCGCTTGCAGCTCCTGGCGGTTTTCAAACAGGGATTCGCGCACGGTCAAAAAAGCGTCCAGGCGAACCGGATCCACCATCAGGTCGGCTGGAGGTACAAATTCAGCCTCGCCCACAGCGGCCAACAAGGCCGACTCCGAGCGCTGAACGGCCTTGTATTCGTGGTTGATGTCGCGCGAATACCAGGTCGCCGCCCCCGCCAGAATGACCCCCACGCTGAACAGCATCAGACAACCGATTCCACAGCCCTTTTTCTTCGTCATGCCCACGTCGTCATCCTTTGTCCGGTTCAGTCTTCGGGTTCAAGTCCGTATTCCCGGATCTTGCGCCACAATGTCGTTCTGTCAATACCCAGTCGCCGGGCGGCCCGGCTGCGGTTCCAACCGGCCCGGCGCAACGCGGCAGCCAGCACTTCTTTTTCGGTGTCGCTGTGCAACGGCACATCGCGCAGGGCGGGCGTGACGGCGCGCCGGCCGGCCAACATCTCCGGCGGCAAATGCGCCCCCAATATGGTCCGCCCGCGGCTCAGGACCAGGGCATGTTCCAAGGCGTTCTCCAACTCGCGCACATTGCCGGGCCAGCGGTGGTTCATCAGTGCGGTCATCGCCTCGCCCGATACGGCGGGAATTTCCGGATGGCCTTCACGCCGTGCAATGGAGCTGATAAAGTGGGAAACCAGCAGCGGAATATCCTCGGTCCGATCGCGCAGGGGCGGAATATTCAGGCTGACGACTTTGATGCGGTAGTAAAAATCCTGCCTCATGCGCCCGGTGGCCAACAGAGTATCGAGGTCCCGGTTGGTGGCCGAAACAATGCGCACATCGACCGGGATGGAACGGTTGTCCCCCACGCGCTCAACGGTGCGCTCCTGCAAGACCCGCAACAGTTTCACCTGGACCACAGGACTGACATCGCCAATTTCGTCCAGAAAAATCGTGCCTCCGCTGGCTTCTTCGAAGCGGCCACGGCGGTCGCCCACAGCCCCGGTGTAGGCCCCCCGCACGTGTCCAAACAGTTCGGACTCGAGCAGGTTTTCGGACAGCGCCGAACAGTTGACCTGTACGAACGGACCGGCCGAACGACTGCTGGCCTCGTGCACCGCTCGGGCCACCAGCTCCTTGCCGGTGCCGCTTTCGCCTTGAATCAGAACCGTGGCTTCGCTGTCGCCCACATTGGTGATCAGTTGGAACAGTTCGCGCATTTTGCGGTCCCGGCCCACCAGGTCGCCCAGGCGGAATTGCTGATTCATGCGCTTGCGCAGGTCGGTGATTTCGGTCACGTCGCCCAGGATCAGGACCACGCCCAGATCCGAACCATCGCGCCGGCGCAAGGGCACCGAACGCAGCAACACATCGCCGCTCTGATCGCCAGCCAGGTTGATGGTTGTCTGAAAGTCGATGATGGATTCGCCTGAGCGCAGCGTCTCGGCCAATACATCCCGCGGGCAGGAAGGATCACCAAAAAGGTCACACACGGGCGATCCGGCCAACTCTTCGCGGGTCCGGCCGAGGATCAACTCCGCAGTCGGGTTCATCGTCAGGATGCGCAGGTCTGCGTCGAGGGCCAGCACCCCTTCGTTCAGGGCCGTGATGATCTCGATGAGGGTATCGATGCGGATCTGGCCGAGAAACTCCTCGATGGGCACCGGCGTGATCGGCAAATGGGAATCCTGGGACATCGGCTCTCCTGAGTGTTGCACACAACGTTTCCGTTGCAACAATATCGTTGCTTTCAACACTTCCAACAACTGTATTTGCCGCTGTCGAGAAGATCCGAATATTTAAGAACGACATAAGCAGTTATATAAAAAGACATTAAGCACACTCAGGCAAATCACAGCAATTGTTGGCACAACACCTGCTTTAACCCCGCCGTAAGAGGAAATTCAACGGTCGGTGAACCGCCGGCCTTCAATAATGCGAAAGGGATGAAATCATGGCGAACGTTCTGGAAATCAATGGCGACAATTTCGAAGCCGAAGTAGTCAATAGCGATGTCCCTGTTTTGGTGGACTTCTGGGCCCCCTGGTGCGGTCCCTGCAAGATGATCGGCCCCATCGTCGAGGAACTGGCTGGCGAGTTTGAAGGCAAAGCCAAGGTTGGCAAGATCAACGTGGACAACAACCAGGACCTGGCAGCCAAGTTCGGCATCCGTGGCATCCCCACGGTGATGCTCTTCAAGGGTGGCGAATCGGTGAACAGCTTCGTGGGTCTGAAGTCCAAGGAAGACCTGGCCGGAGCCCTCAACGACGCCCTCTAGGTTCAAGCGAGAAGAGTAGGCTCAAGCGAGACGAGCAGGATCAAGGCCGTTACCG
>DAOVTU010000108.1 GCA_030632925.1 Candidatus Krumholzibacteriia bacterium
GCCGATCCCGGCGGCCTACACCGCACCCCAGAGCCCAACTGCTCCGGTGGCACCGACAGACGATTATGCCGGACCTGAAGTGGCACCCGTACCGATGGCTGCTCCGGTGGCTTCGGAGAACGATATCTGGCGCAACTATGATCCGAACCCGAACGAGGCGAAGGCTTTTGAAACGGCCGCCACCGCAACGGCTCAGCCCATCCCGGCTCGGCCCGAAGTTGCTGAAGAAGAGGTCGTGGGCAGCATCGCTGATCTTGTTTCGGAGTCCCTCGCGGAAACCAACGAACTGACCAACGAGCAGGCCAACGAGCAGACCGAAAAGAAAATCGATGAAACCGAAGTGGCCTTGGAGTCCCTGACCATTGATGTCATCTCCAACAACCGCGATGAGCACGCCCCCACCGAGGCGGCGAATATCTGACCGGTTTCACAGATTAAGGGCGAGAGAGAGGCGGGAATCTGATGATTCCCGCTTTTTCCTTGGTACCCTGCAGGGACCATGTTAATTTGTCCTGTCTGAGAAAAATCGTATTCCAAGGCCCGCAGTGGCCCGTATTCAGTGGAGGCCCGTTTTGAGCGACATGTGGACACAAATCACAGAAGCCACGGCATTTATCCGTGAGAAGACCGATTTTGTACCTGAAGTCGGCCTGATCCTGGGCACGGGCCTGGGGGAGTTGGGCTCCCTGATTGAGACCGAGTGCACCATTGCCTACGGCGACGTGCCGCACTTTGTCGAGTCCACTGCTACCAGCCATGAGGGCAATCTGGTCTTTGGCACTCTCGGCGGACGCCGCATCGTGGCCATGGTGGGCCGGGTCCACTTCTACGAAGGCTACAGCATGCAGGAGATCACCCTGCCGGTGCGCGTCATGAAGGCCCTCGGGTGCGGTGCCCTGGTGATGAGCAACGCCGTTGGCGGCATGAATCCCCAGTTGGTCCCCGGTGACATCACTGTCATCACCGACCACATCAACCTGATGGGCGACAACCCCCTGATCGGTGCCAACGACGACCGCCTCGGGCCCCGTTTCCCGGACATGTCCGAACCCTACGACCGCCAATTCATCGCCACCATGGAAGCGGTGGCCCTGGAAGTGCGCGTGCCTTTGAAGAAAGCTGTCTATGTGGCGGTGGCCGGCCCCAACCTGGAGTCCGGCGCGGAGTACCGTTTCCTGCGGGCCATTGGCGCCGACACAGTCGGCATGTCCAGCGTGCCCGAATGCCTGGCCGCTACCCACGGCGGCATGAAGGTGCTCGGCCTGTCGGTCATCACCGACGCCTGTTTTCCGGATGCCCTGAAGCCGGCAAATGTTGAAGAGATCATCGCCGTGGCCAACGGCGCCCAGCCCAATCTGGTGGCGCTGGTGACCGGATTTTTGACGAAGGTCGAACTGTAGGTAAGATCGAACTGTAGGTTCTGCGGGAATTCCCGCAACGCCCGAACAATCAAAGGCAGCATGATGTCCAAGGAAAACGAGTCCATGGAAAACGGAAACCTCTACCCGCCGCTGGCCCGCAAGTTTCACGACGCGGAGTCCGAGGCACTGGTCAGCAACTTCTGGCAGGAGAACCGGACCTTCGCCCGCAGCATCGAGCAGCGTGAAGGCGCCAAGGACTGGGTCTTCTACGAAGGCCCGCCCACGGCCAACGGCCTGCCCGGTGTGCACCATGTGATGGCGCGCCTGTGCAAGGACTTCATGTGCCGTTTCAAAACCATGACCGGGCATCGCGTGGTCCGAAAAGCCGGTTGGGATACCCACGGCCTACCCGTTGAGCGAGCAGTGGAAAAAGGCCTCGGCATCCAGGGCGCCCAGGCCATCCAGGAATTTGGACTCGGGCCCTTCAACGACAAGTGCCGCGAGAGCGTCTGGACCTGCAAGGAAGACTGGGACGAATTCACGGAAAAGCTGGGCTACTGGCTCAACCTGGACGATCCCTACATCACCTACGACAACAACTACATCGAAACAGTGTGGTGGATCCTGAACCAGTTCCACGCCAAGGATATGCTCTACAAGGGGCACAAGGTGGTGCCGTACTGCCCGATCTGCGCCACGCCCATCAGCGCCAACGAGATGGCCAACAGTTACCGCAAGGTGAACGACCCGAGCATCTATGTGAAGCTCAAGGCATGTAACTCTGAAGGAGACGCAGATGAGTATTTCCTGACCTGGACCACCACGCCGTGGACCCTGCCTTCGAACGTGGCCTTGGCCATCGGCAAGGACTTCGACTACGTGCGGGTGCGCCACGCCGGTGAAGTTTTCATCCTGGCCGAGGCGCGGTTGGGTTTGCTGAACGAATTGGCCGAGGGCAACGATGGCCCCGCGCCCGAGGTGCTCGAAACTTTCAAGGGCAGCGAGTTGCTGGGCCGCACCTACGAGCAGCTCATTCCTTTCGTGAAACCCGAAGAGGGCAAAAAGTCATTCGTCGTGGTCGAAGCCGATTTCGTGACCCTCGATTCCGGCACCGGCATCGTGCACATGGCTCCGGCTTTTGGTGAAGACGATTACCAGGTGGGCCGCCGCGAAAATCTCAGCTTCTTCCGCCCGGTCGATGCCAATGGTGAGTTCACCGAGGAAGTCAAACCCTGGGCCGGCATGCACGTCAAAAAAGCCGACCGTTCGATCATCAAGTATCTGGCCGAGGCGGGGCAGCTGCTCAAGGAAGAAAGCTACAGCCATGACTACCCCTTCCACGATCGCTGCGACAACGCGCTGATCTACTTTGCCACGCCCAGTTGGTTCATCAAGACCAGCGAGATGCGCGACAAACTTGTCGAGGCCAATGCCAAAATTACCTGGGCGCCGCCCGAAGTGGGCCACGGCCGCTTCGGCAACTGGCTGGCCGGCAACATCGACTGGAGCCTGAGCCGCAATCGTTTCTGGGGCACACCCCTGAACGTGTGGATCTGCGACGACTGCGGCGAGCGCCACCTGCCCACTTGTCGTGCCGACCTGAGCGAGCTGACGGGACAGGATCAGAGTGAGCTGGACTTGCACCGACCGCACGTGGACAACATCACCTTTGGCTGCACCAGTGATGGTTGCAGCGGCACCATGCACCGCACCAGCGAGGTCATCGACTGCTGGTTCGACTCCGGCAGCATGCCTTTCGCCCAGTACCACTACCCGTTCGAGAACAAAGAATTATTCGATAGCCAGTTCCCCGCCGACTTCATCAGCGAAGGCATTGATCAAACACGCGGTTGGTTCTACACCATGCTGGTGATCTCGACTTTCCTGAAGGGCGAAAGCAGTTACAAGAGCTGCCTGGTCAACGAGCTCATCCTGGACAACAAGGGCAAGAAGATGTCCAAGAGCGTGGGCAATACCGTGGACCCCATGGAGATCATGCGGACCGCGGGGGCCGACCCGCTGCGCTGGTACATGCTGACCTGCAGCCCGGTCTGGACCACGACCAAATTCGACATCGACGGCGTGAAAGAGGCCCAGCGCAAACTGCTGGCCACCCTCGAAAACACGTACAATTTCTTCACGCTGTACGCCAATCTTGATGATTTCAAAATGGGCGATGGCGGCGAGCAACAGCTGGACCTGTTGGACAAATGGATTCTCAGCCGGCTGCAGAGCGTGACCCAGTCGGTGCATGATGACCTCGAAGCCCTGCACCTGACCCGGGCGGCCAAGACCATCAGCACTTTCTTCCTGGATGATGTCAGCAACTGGTACATCCGACTCAGTCGCCGCCGGTTCTGGAAGGGCGAGATGACGCCCGACAAGCGCGCGGCGTTCTCGACCTTGTACACGGTTCTGGAATCCAGCCTGCGCTTGCTGGCGCCGTTCATTCCCTTCACCGCCGAAGAAATCTTCCGCGGCCTGGTGGTTCATCGGGACGAGGCCGCCTCGGTGCATCTGGCCGATTTTCCGGTCAGCGAAGCCGGCCTGATCGATGAGAACCTGGAAAAGAGCATGGCCGCCGCCCAGGCGGTGGTGGGCCTCGGGCGCAGCCTGCGGCAGGATTCCGGCCTGAAAACGCGGCAACCCCTGGGCAAATTGCTCATGCACGCCAACGACGACAGGGTGGAGCTTCTGATGGCTGCGGAGACATTGCAGGGTTATATCTGCGAAGAGCTGAACGTCAAGGCCATCGGCACCGTTGACGATCCCCGTGAAGTGGCCCTGTTGAGCGCCAAAGCCAACTTCCGGGCTTTGGGCCCTCGCTTCGGCAAGCAGGCCAAAGCGGCGGCCGCGGCGATCACCGGCATGACGCCGGAGCAGATCATGGTTTTGCGCAAAAATAGCAGCGTAGAATTGGAAATGGCCGGTGAAATGGTGGAATTCACCTTTGAAGAGGTTTTGGTGAGTGAAGCGGGAGTCGCGCCCTACGTGGCTGGCGGTTCGGCGGGCCTGACGGTGGCCCTGGATACGACCCTGACCGACGAATTGCGTCAGGAAGGCCTCTGCCGGGAGATCATCAACAAGGTTCAGAACCTGCGCAAGAAGAGTGGGCTGGAGGTCAGTGATCGCATCAAATTGCGGATTAATGGCCCTGAGAGTATACTGACAGTAGTTTCGATCTATGGTGAGAGAATCGCGAGCGAAACGCTGGCTGTAACCGTTGCCGCCGACGGGGATATGCTATATAAAGACTTATTCGAAATCGAAGGCCAAGAAATCAGCATCGCCCTGGACCGGGCCTGATGCGCTGACGGGAGGGAACCCATGCGAAAGACTGAATTGACAAGATTCAGAAAATTGCTTCAAGAGGAAAAAGATCGGGTGACCAGTTCCCTGGCCAAGCACGAAAAGATCATCAAGCACACCGACGACCAGTCCGGGCTGGAGACGGGCAAGGCCCATTCCAACCACATGGCGGACCAGGGATCGGATGAGTTTCAGTACGAAACGACCATCAAGACCGCCAATACCGAGGGCCGTTACCTGTACAACATCGAAGAGGCCCTGGTTCGCATAGAAGACGGCTCGTACGGCAAGTGCATCGAATGCAACAAGGCCATCGGGATTCCGCGTCTCAAGCGACTGCCCTATACCCGCATGTGCATCGAATGCAAAGAGAAGGACGAGGCAGGCACCCTTTGATGGGCAATTTAAAACGCCACCCCTGGCTATGGGCACTGCTGGTTTTTGTCGTCGATTACGTATCCAAACGACTGGTTCTGGCCAACGAAGGTGCCTTACGCGCCAAAATTGAAATCATCGGCGAATTCGTCCGTTTCATCTACGTGCGCAATCCTGGCTCAGCCATGGGGTTGTTCCCGGTGGGCCGTTGGGGCCTGGTGGGCATCAGCATTCTGGCTTCGTTCTTCATCATGTACCTTTATGCCACCACCGACCAGCGCCTGCGGGTGCGTTTGGCCGCCATGGGCGCCATCCTGGGCGGTGCGTTGGGCAACCTGGTGGACCGCATCTTTTACGATGGCCTCGTGGTCGATTTAATCGACGTGGGCTTCGGTACCAGCCGCTTCTACACCTTCAACGTGGCCGACATCGGTGTTTCGGTAGGCGGCGCCATCTTGTTCCTGTGCATCCTGCTCGAAGGCCGCCGCAAGCCGGATGAAGATTCCGATCAAGATTTCCAAGAGCAACCGTCAACCGACAGCAGCACCTCATGACCAAAACACCTGAAATTCGTGAATTTGTCGTGGCCGAAAATCAAGACAACCTGCGGCTGGACAACTTCCTCGTCCAGGCCTGCGGCGATGTCACGCGCAGCCGGATCCACACCGACATGGAATCGGCCCAGGTCCTGGTCGATGGCAAACCCCGCCCCAAGGGCTTCCGCCTCAAGCCTGGGCAGGCGGTGCAATACCAGCCCACGATTTTGGCCGAGATGAGCGCTGAACCCCAGGACATTCCCCTGGATATCATTTACCAGGACGAACACATCGCCGTGGTGAACAAGCCGGTGGGCATGGTGGTGCATCCGGCCGTGGGGCATCCGGACGGCACCCTGGTCAATGGCTTGCTGCACCATTTTCGCGATTTGAAGGAAGTGGGGGAGGATCCCCTGCGGCCAGGCATCGTGCACCGCCTTGATCGCGATACCAGCGGTTTGCTGGCTGTGGCCCTGACCGCCGAAGCCCACCGCCACATGGCCGACCAGTTGCACGAACACAGCATGGGCCGCACCTATATCGCGTTGAACTGGGGCCGTTGGCCCGAAGACAAAGGCACTCTCACGGGCGACATCGGCCGCCACCCGCGCTTTCGCCAGAAGATGGCCGTGGTCGAGAGCGGCGGACGCAGCGCCACTACGCATTTCGAAGTGGTTGAAGATTTCGGTTTCGTCCAGCTCTGCCGAGTCGAGTTGGAAACCGGACGCACCCACCAGATTCGGGTGCACTTCGCCTTCAAGGGGCACCCCATCGTGGGCGATTCAATGTATGGCGAAGACAAGCGTGCCCGTGGCATCCACAATCTGGACCGCCGGCAGGCTGACCAGATGGTGCGCGATACCCGTCGCCAGTTGTTACACGCGGCGGAATTGCGCCTGATACATCCGGCTACGGGCGAAGAAATGACTTTTACGGCCCCGCTGCCCGCAGATATGGAACACGTGTTGCGGGGCCTGCGCGCAGAAGATTGACAGCCAATGATGCTGTTCCTGAAGTGGACATCAGGCCCCTGTTGGTCTATTGTCTTTAAAACTTTGTTCGTGGGCAAAAGGCCCGGAACCAGAAAAGCGAGAATTTCGTGAAGCTCAAGGAACGCAAAAGAGATGGCGTGGCCATCCTCGAAATGAGTGGCAAGCTGATGGGCGGCCCCGATGCTGAATCATTTGACGAAACCCTCAAAACCCTCATTCATGAAGGCTGTTGCAACGTTGTTGTCAGCATGGAAAAAGTGAAGTGGGTCAACAGCACCGGCCTGGGAATTCTCATATCCGGCTACACCACCCTGAAAAAAAGCGGTGGTGAACTGAAACTGCTGAAGGTGTCCGACCGTATCGAGAACATCTTTATCGTTTCAAAGCTGTATACGGTCTTTGAATCCTTTCAGGAAGAAGACGAGGCTGTGCAAAGCTTCTCGTGAAATCAGAGCATCTTTCCACCGATGACATTGGGTAGGTAAATGTGGGTTCCAGAATAGAGATCAGATTACCAAGCAATATGGAGTACCTCGGGGTGCCCGATGCCGTGCTGATGGAAATCGGCAGCGACATGGAATGTTGCCAGAAATCTCTGGAAGAACTCGGCACCTCGGTCATCGAGGCCTGCACCAATGCCATGGAACACGGCAACGAGTTGGACGACCACCTGCCCATTCAGGTGATCTACGAAATGGAAGAAACTCAGATCACGATCACGGTCCTGGACGAAGGCCCAGGCTTTGACCATGAGCACTGGCAGCCTTCGGATGAGCTGATGCGCCAACGGGGGCGGGGCATCCAGATCATGCGCGAATTCACCGATGAGCTCGACTTCAGCCGCCACGAAGATGGCCGCTTTCAAATCCGCATGGTGAAGAAGCTCGATCCCGCCGCCGAAGAGAATTCCTGACCCATGCCTGCCTGCCTCGGACTGGACTATGGCCTGCGCCGCATCGGCATCGCTGCCTGTGATGAGGAAGCGTCCCTGGCTTTTGCCGTGGGCACCCATGTCGAAGGCCGTGACGGCTCGGTTTTCACCATGGTTGCCAACCTCATCGCCGAGCGCAAAATCGGCATCGTCGTGGTGGGTCTGCCGCTGACCACGGCGGGTGAAGAAGCGGAACTGGCCCAAAAGGCGCGGGCCTTTGGCGAAAAACTGGGTTCTCGTCTCGAAGTGGAAATCGTCATGTGGGATGAACGTTATTCCAGCCAGGAAGCCGACCGCTGGTTGAAGCAGGCCCGCCGGCCGACGCGCGAAGACCGCGACGCTCTGGCCGCCGAAATTATCCTGCAAAGTTATCTCGATAGTCTCAAGGCCGCCGGACCGGAGCAGAACTCATGAAGAAACTTTTGCTGGTGGCGCTGGCCGGTTTTCTGGTGGGACTGGCGTGCCTGGCCTGGGGCTGGAACCAGTGGACCGGGCCCGGCCCGGATGCTCCGTCTGATTCCAGCGATCCTGCCGGCCATGCGGTTACGCAGGTGCGGATTCC
>DAOVTU010000310.1 GCA_030632925.1 Candidatus Krumholzibacteriia bacterium
AAATCCACCCCGCAGGCCGCCGCATCCGGCGGATAAAACGTGGCCGCGCGGGCCGACACCCAGGCCACCGGATCGCCGTTCAATTGCGTATCCAACACCACCGACATGGCCGCCGACAACAGCGCCCCGTCGGCCCCCGCGCTCAATTCGCATAGGCGGCCCGCCAACTCGGCCCGGTTCCAGGCCGGCTCGCCTTCGGGCGCGTGGGCAACATCGTCTCCCAACCGCCGCAGGGCCGGATGGGCCACCAGCAATTCCAGTGCTGCGGAGCCTTCAACAGACGGTTCCGGGGACAGCAATGCGAGATCATGGGCTGCCAAAGCCATGACCGACCTCCTCTGCGGGGGTGTAAGGGATGTTCCGTTTCAAACCCGAGCTGGGGGCTCGGGATATGCGCCGGCGCACCCGGTGCGAGCGTGAGCTGCCGATCGGTGGTCAAACCAACCGGCGGCGAACTTCCACAACTCGGCCCAGGATCCGGATCTCCGTATCCGGCGCGATCTCGATAGGCGCGAAGTCGTCGTTCTCCGGCTGGAGCACGATGCGACCGGCGCGCAATTTCAAACGTTTGACCGTGGCTTCGTCTTCGACTAAAGCCACGACAATTTCTCCATCGCGGGCGGTGTCCTGGCGGCGCACGACAACCGTATCGCCCGGCAGAATTCCTGCATCGCGCATGCTTTCGCCGCGCACCGTGAGGGCAAAAAGCTCTGCCGCCGGATCACCGCCGGCTACGGGCAACCAGCCATCCGGATCTTCGATGGCTTCCTGCAAGGCCCCGGCCTGCACCCGGCCCAGGCGCGGGATATAGCGGACGGCGCCAACCGGTCCGGTGTGGTTGGCGCTGTCCCCTCCCACGGGCAAACGGTACCCACGGGCAGTACCTGCTTCCCTGGTCAAACGACCTTCGGCCACCAAAGCGGTCAGATGTTGCTGGGCCGATTGCACGGCCCGGAAGCCGAACTCCCGCTGCACCTCCCGCACCGTTGGCGACGCACCGGCGGCAATGCGATCGCGCACAAAGGCGAAAATCTCATTGCGGGTTTCACCGGGGCGGCGGCGGTTGGGATGGGCGGAGGACATGGCTTTGGCTTCCTTCTGGTTCGTTTTGGTGACAGGGATATTAAAACAGACAAACGTCTGTTTGTCAAACACAAAAGCGAAAAAACAGCGAAACAAGGCGCCCCCCGGGGGTGATATTGAATCGCAAAATAAAATTCATCGTCACACTCGACCCAGCCCCGCCATACCTCTCCCACACAACGAGATCACAACATCTCGCAAAACGGCTCAAACCATGAATTTGAGGGGATAAAACCATGCTCACCAAAGCCCGCCTGCTCACCCTGTTCCTATTGATCGCCTTGGCCGGATGCTCAGACGACGACCCGACCAACCCCGCCTCCACCACCAAAACCTTCACCGTCACCATCGAAAACGTCTCCGAAGCCTACGACTACTTCGGCAGCGGCGTCTTCAATACCCCGGTCGGCGCCGCCGCGCCCGCAGCCATCGGCCCTGGTGGCGCCTACGAGATGCGCTTCGGCGCCGGCCCCGGCCACCGACTCAGCTTCGCCACCATGTTGGTGCAGTCCAATGACTTGTTCTACGCCCCGGATGGCGCCGGTATCGATCTGTACCCCGGCGGCGCCGCCCTGAGCGGCGACATCACCAACCAGATCATGCTCTGGGACGCCGGCACCGAGGCCAACGAGATGCCCGGCACCGGCCCCAACCAGCCCCCGCGCCAGGCCGGCCCCAACACCGGTGCCGTCGACGGCGACAACACCGTGCGCCCGGTCAACGACGGCTTCATGTATCCGGCCACGGCCAACGTGGTGCAGGTCATGCTCACCTCACACGGCGAAGGCGAATTCACCCTGCGCGTCGAGAACGTATCGGACGACCAGTTGCTGGCGCCGGGCGTTTATGTCGCGCATTCCGGTGGCAACCCGATCTTCACCTCGGGCATGCCCAACGTGGGCGAAGGCCTCGAAAATCTGGCCGAAGATGGCGACCCGTCGATGCTGGCTGGCGCCGTGGCGAACCGCACCGGCCTGACCGTGCCCATGACCCCGGGCGTTTATGTGGTGCACAGCTCCGGACAGCCGCTTTTTGCCAGCGGCATGCCCAACGGCGGCAGCGGACTTGAAGGCCTGGCCGAAGATGGCGACCCGTCCGGCCTCGCGGCTTCCGTTGACGGCTCGGGCACCTTCACCACGCCCACGGGCGCGGCCGGTCCCGGTCCTTTGTTGCCCGGCCACACCTACCAGTTCACAGTCACCGCCAAACCAGGCGACCGGCTTTCGCTGGCCACGATGTTTGTGGAATCCAACGATTTGTTCTTCGGGTTTGCCGACAATGGCCTGGCCCTGTTTGATGGCGGTGGCGCGGCAGTCAATGGCGATGTCTCGGCCCAGATGATGCTGTGGGACGCCGGCACCGAAGCCAACCAGTGGCCAGGCCTGGGCAGCAGCCAGCCCTTGCGCCAGGGTGGTGCCAACTCGGGCGCTGCCGACGGCAACAACACCGTGCGCCTGGTCGGTGACGGGTTCAGCTATCCGGCGGTGAGTGATGTGATTCGGGTGAGCCTGATGGTGCAATAGCACTTCCCGCTCCAAGGCCTGCCCCTCAAGGGGGGCGGGCCTTTTTTTGTCTGCTCCCCGGGACATTCCCCACGGCTTTGGCAAGCCCGTGTGTTACAATTGCGATCAGGCCCTCGCCCGCCTTGAATTCCCAATCCCGAGCCAGACAATTCGCAGGATGTAGCCATGACAGACGACCTTTTTCAGCCCTCGCTCAGCAGCGAAGACGACCGGCACAACTTCAACAGCCCTTGGAACCCGAGGAACTTGATGTGGGTCGCCGTGTTCGGTGGGGTATTGGCCACCGGCATCCTGATGGTGATCAACGACCGCCGCCTGGGCGTGCCCAACCGGATGGCCTGGATGGTGCCCTTGATCATCGTGCTCTGGGTTGGCGCCATCGTCCTGACCTTCAATATCGTCGACATCACGCCCGGTGGCGACGCCGGCAATCCGGCCCTGGGGTCGGAATTTCGACTGATCAACCGGGTGGTGGGCCTGGTCATGGCCTGGGTGTTGCTGATTCCGCAGCGGCGCCGGTTTGAAATATTCGAAACCGGCGAAGAGGAGCCCGAACCCTTGTGGAAGCCGGCCCTCGGTGCCATCGTGGCCGTATCGGTGCTTCAGTTTTTTATCTTTGTCATCGCCATGATGGCTCAGATGTAGAGGGAGAAGGAAACCCGTCGTGGAATCTCAGCCGGAACGGCAAATCAACTCCATGGGCCAGATCATCTCCAAGGCCAAACACTTCATGGCCAGCGACCGGGCCGACATGGCGTCGGACACCTTGCGCCAGGGCCTGACCCACCACCCCGAGTCGGCGTACATGCACGGCCTGCTGGCCATCACGCTGCTCAACCAGAACCTGGACGACGAGTGCCGCGAAGCCGTAGCCGAAGCGCTGCGGTGCGACCCGAATGAATTGAATTCCCATTTCTGCCTCAGCCGTCTGGCCATCAAGGAAGGACGCCACACCGAGGCCGAAAAGCACCTGCTCGATGGGTTGAGATTCGACCCCGAAAATGTGGTCTTCATGGTCGAGTATGCCCGGCTGCTGAGCCTGACGAACAATGATAAAAAAGCCGACGATGTGCTCGCGAGGGCCTTGGCCATCGAGCCGAATCACGAAGGCGCCCTGGGGCTGCGGTCGGCGATCAAGGCCGACCGTGCACATTTTGCGTCGGCGGACGAGCATCGCACCAAGGCCCTGGAAGCGAACCCCGACTCGGCGATGGTGCACATCCGGGTCGGAGCCAGTTCGTTGAAGTCGGGACGCCCTTTTCGGGCCCGGCGCCACTTCCGCGAAGCGATGATGATCGACCCCAACTTTCCGGGTCTTGAAGAGGCCTACCAGGAGTCCGACCGGTTTTGCCGCTGGACCTACCTGCCCATGTTCTACTGGACGTTGGTATTGGAGCGCATCCCGGGCCGGCAGTTCACGTTTTATCTGGCCTTTTTGGTGGCGGCCAAGGGGTTGCCCGCCATGGGCGTGCCAGACATGGTGGTGGCCCCCATTTTGATCGGCTATCTGGGCTTTTGTGTGTACACCTGGATCGCCAACCCGTTGACTAACCTTTGGCTCAAGTGGAGGCCCCTGCGTTGAAACCCGTCGACCCCAGTTTGCTCGAAACGCTGACCGCGGCCCTGGCTGCGCAGCCCGAAAACCTGGCACTGCGCCTGCATGTCGTGGAACTGCTGATCACCACCGACCGGCTGGATGATGCCTTAAAAACGTTGCGCACCAGCACTTCGGAAACGGAAACGGATCTGACCTACCGGCGGCAGTTGTTGGTGCTTCTGCGGCGCACTGGATCCGCAGCCGAAGCCTTGATTCGGGCCGAAGCCTGGTTGGCCGATACCGACGATGCGGTCATGCGCTGCGAGTTGGCGCGGGCACTGTTGGCCCGTGGTGACCGGCAGGGCGCGGTGGATCAATATCAAGCCGCCCTGGCAGCGGACCCGGCGGTGCGCGACCCCCAGTTTGATGACCTGTCGGATGTGTATGGCGGCAGCGGCACGGATTTGTCGCCGGATGATTTTGCCGACGAATTCGAGAGCGATGATGAAGATGATGACGATGAAGATGAAGATGAAGAAGAATTCCGCGCACCCGTCCAGGCCGAGAACCAGACCGACGGCGAGCTGGACGACATGCAGGAGTGGGAAACCGAACTGGTGACCTTCGCCGACGTGGCGGGCCTGGCCGA
>DAOVTU010000063.1 GCA_030632925.1 Candidatus Krumholzibacteriia bacterium
CCAGGTTCCAGGCCTGGTCGATGCCCCAGACATCCACCCCGCGGCGGGCCCAGTAGACAGCCGCGCCGAAGTCATCCGGCGTGCTTTCCGAAAGGGTGCCGGGCAGGAACATACCGGTGAAATCCTTGGCGTCACCGTGCTGCAGGAAAATGGTTTTGCGGGCTTTGACCGGCTCGCCGCGCCGGCCTTCCCTGACCACGCGATGCAGGGCGATCACGTCTTCATCGGCCCAACCGACTTTGATTTCCCAGCGGTAGTGCATGATGCCTTCGACCACTTCCTGGCAGTCGTAGCCGACAACGACACTGAAGGATTTGTCAGGGTCGGCCTGGGGCGGGGTTTCGTTTTCGTCGAGGGGCCAGCCGGTCAGGGCCAGGATTTCGGCGGTGGCTTGATCGCGGATGATGCTGCTCTGGCCTTGGGTGGTGTCTGGATAGGTGTCTTGCTCAGGAGCTGTGGTGCGGTCGGTACTGCAACCGGTCAGTAGAATTGCAGCGGTGAACAGGATGGCGAAAAATCGGATAGATCTCATAGAGAGTCCTCCCTTTTCGGTATCCGGGGATGTTGGAAGGTGCAGGTGGTTAGGTGGGCGAGTCCTGCTCTCGCGGTGCCGTGATCCCCCAATCGCGGCAAGAATCACCGTATCATTTTGACTGGCGCAATTCAAGTAATTCCCAACCGAATTGATGTTGAACTGGCAAATTCAACTGTGCTACAATACCAGAGCGACGACGTGGGACTTGGTGGGATAGACGTGACTCGCACTTACTGTAACGCATATCAGCACTTAGCCCTCCTGTTGCGACCAGACATGGATCAATCGACCCCCTGACAAAGGAGCTCGCCGTGGTAAGACTCAAAGCAGCCCGAATCATCCTGTTGACCCTAGCTGTATTCCTCTTCGGAGCAAACGCCGCCCTCGCTGGTGATGCGTATTTCGAAAACACCGCCGGCAAAACCGTCGAAGGCGTGCGCTGCGCCACTCCGATTCCCTCCATAGAACGTACTGAACAAGTGGCCAGTGAAGTCAGTGCCTGGCTGAAGGCCGGCGGACAAATCGCCGACAAGGCCGGCGACGTGGTCATTCCCATTGCCATGCACGTTGTGGCCCACGACGACGGCTACGGCGACGTGAGCGACTCGGCCATCGCCGCCCAGATACAGGTGCTGAACGATGCTTACGTGGGCACCGGTTTCGCCTTCACCCTGGCCAGCACCGACCGCACCTACGACACGCGCTGGTCGACCCACCGCTACGGCAGCCGCACCATGGTGCTGATGAAGGAAGCGCTGGCCATCGATCCGGCCACGACCTTCAACATGTACCTTTGCGACATCGGCGGCGGCCTGCTGGGCTACGCCACGTTCCCGGACATGTACCCCGAAGACGATCCCCTGCACGGCGTTGTTTGCCTGTTCTCGTCGGTGCCCGGCGGCACGGCGGTGCCCTACAACGAAGGCGATACGGCGACCCATGAAGCCGGTCATTACCTCGGCCTGTACCACACCTTCCAGGGTGGCTGCACCGTACCTGGCGATTATGTCGACGATACTCCGGCCGAAAGCTCGGCCGCCTTTGGCTGCCCCATTGGCCGCGACACCTGTGTTGGTGACGATGTGGATCCCATCCACAACTTCATGGACTACACCGACGATTACTGCATGGACCACTTCACGGCCGACCAATCGGTGCGCATGAACGAGCAGATGGCCCTGTACCGCCCAACGATGTACGGCGGCACCGTGGTGACCGGCCCGACGGCTGCTTTTGCCGGCGCGCCCACCAGCGGTGTGTACCCCCTGGATGTGCAGTTCACCGACCAGTCGACGGGCACGCCCACGAGCTGGAGCTGGACCTTTGGCGACGGTGGTACGGCGACCAGCCAGAACCCCGCCCACACCTACACCGCGGCCGGCAGCTACGATGTCAGCCTGACGGTGGCCAATGCCGACGGTTCCGATACGTTGACCAAGAGCGGCTACATTGTTGTGAGTGAGCCGGGCACCGGCGCTACGACTATGTACGTGGCCGCCATGGCAGCCTCCCGCATCAAAATTCGGGCGGAATATGCGGGCACCTGCCTGGTGACCGTACTCGGTGATGACGGCCTGCCTGTTGGTGGCGCTGCCGTGACGGCCGCCTACGAGGGCCCAACCAACGGCACCGTCAGTGGCACCACCGCAGCCGACGGCACGGTGACTTTGCAAGCCGCCGCCATGAAAAAACCGATTGGCGAATGGTGCTTCGAAGTCACGAACGTGACCCACGCGACGCTGAGCTATGACGCGGGCGCCAACGTGACGACACGGACCTGCGAGAGCGGCGATGTGTTCCGTGGCGGCGTGACTGTGGCGCTGGACAACCATCCGAACCCGTTCAACCCGATGACGGTGATCGAGTTTGCGTTGCCCACCGAAAGCCAGGTGACGTTGCGGATTTATGACGCTCGCGGCCGCCTGGTCGGCATGCCGGTTAACGGCTATGTCGGCGCCGGTTCCCACTCGGTGACCTGGGATGCCCGCGACCGCGCCAGTGGCGTGTATTTCTATCAACTGAAGGCTGGAGATTTCGTGGAAACGCGGAAGATGATGTTGTTGAAATAGGAAGCCTTTGTTAGAAAGGTTTGTATGGGGCCCGGGGTTCACCCTGGGCCCTTTTTTTGGCGCTGCTTTTTGGGACATTGTTGGCGCTGACTATTGGTGGGGAGGCGGTGACGGCCAAGACGATGGTCGGGATGTTGATGACGGTTGGGGAGATTTGCGCACCCTGGGTCAAGCCGAAAAGGGACCTGAGTTAGCGGACACAAATTTAACAACCCTCTTCACCACATCCGGCGCTTTCAGAACCCGCAAATGTCCCAACCCCGTGGTCTGCTGAAACTCCCCATCCGGCCACGCAGCAGCGATGGCCCGGCCCCCGCGCCAAGGCACGGTGCGGTCGTCACGATCAGCAATCACCAACAGCGGCGCGCGCTGATCGCGGGCCAAATTTTGTGGCTCAAAATCTGACCACAAGCCACGGGCGCTGGCCTCGAACTGGGTCTTGATCCGCTCAAGAACCGTGTCCGTAAATCCCATGGCCTCGACAAATTGCGACGTGTGCGATTCCATTTCGCTGGGCGGATTCAGAAAAACAGCCTTCCCGATCGGCGCCCCCGACCGCATGGCAAATCCCGAAGCACTGCAGCCGATACTGTGCCCCACCACGGCGTGCACACCGCCAAGTTGACGGGTCAGCGCCAGAACCACCCGCCCCACTTCAAACGCATTGGTTGTCCGCCCCGGCGACTGCCCGTGAGCAGGCGCATCGTAAGTCACCACACTGAAGCCCGCCTCGAGCAACGCCGGCACAAACAGGCCCAGATGGCTGCCGCGGCTGCCCCATCCATGTTGCAGCAAAACCGTCGGACCATCGCCCCAGGACCAGGCGGGCAGGTCGTATCCTTCGGCCTTGATCCTGAACGGCGTGGCCTCGCTCAACAGCTTCTTTTCGGCGGGACGAAGGGGCCGTGAACCCTGCGGATGCAGGAATATCGAGATGGCCAGCTTAGCCGCCAACCCCGGCGCCAGCCGCGACAACACGCTCATGCCGAATCGCACTGGCGAGGGAATATTAATACGTACGTTCGTGCTATTTCCCAGAACCAAAACTTCAGCGTCGGACTTCATCAGCTTCCTCTATCTCGTAAGGGTTCAGGCCCGGCTTTGGGCCAATAATCCGGCAATTGCCCCGCGGGCATAGTCTTCGGCGCGTGGGTCTTTCAGCATGCGCTGGGAATTGTGGTAGCCAAACAGGATGGCGTTGAACTGAAAAGCGAACTGGTCGCAGTCCAGATCTTCCCGCAGATGCCCCTCGGCGATGGCCCGGCGCGCGGCCTCGGCCAGGGTCTCGAACCACAATTGCTGCCACTTTTCCATGTAGTCGCGGGGAATGCCGGGCCGGTCGTCCAGCTCGGTGGCGGCCTGCACAAAGAGGCAGCCGCCCTCCTGCGTATTGATCGTCACCCAATCCAACCAGTTGTCGAACAACGCCTGGATGCGCGGCAGGCCGGGCTTCTTGCGGAAAGCCGGCACGACCACCTTGTCGCGGTAATCCTGGGCCGTAAACTCCAAAACCTGCACTTCCAGCGCCTCTTTGGAGCCGAAATGGGCAAACAACCCACTTTTGGAAAGCCCCATCTCAGTGGCCAGATGGCCGATGGTGAGGGTTTCGAGACCGATGCGACTGGCGAGCTGGGAGGCTCGTTCGAGGATGGCTTGTTTGGTGTCTTCGCCTTTGGTCATGAAGGTATAATAGTACGGTCGTTCGTATTTGTAAAGACCCTCATTTAATCCAACCGCAAATGATGCGACTTGCCCAGATCCCGCAGGACCTGATCCAACCAGGTCTTGAACCCCTCGTAAGCCTGCCTGTTGACCACGTCCCCCGCAATCACCAAGGTGCGCTGGGCCAGCAACCCGCCCTCAACCTGACTGTACTGCGTGGCATACCGGCACCCCTGCCAGATGTACTCCACATCTTTTGGTGTCCGGCTCAGCACCAATCCCGCCGGCAGTTTCAAATCGATCCGGTCCTCTTCGCAAATATTCAGCCGCCACAGGTCCACCGGCACCTCGCGCTTCGGGTCGGCCGTGATGGTGGCGAAACGGTCGGCCAATTGGCTGGACCAGGGCAGGTCCACCGACATGATCCCGTCATCGTTGACGCCAAACTGCGGCACCCGGAAACGGGTCTCGCGCTGCACGCCGTCTGAGCCGGGTTCCGTGCCCTGCAGGTCGACTTCTTCGACCATCACGCCGGGAAACTGCACCGCCAGATTTTTGCTTTGCTTCGACTGTAATTCACTGTCGATGTCATCGCCCATGTCGCGCCGAATCCAGGCCACGTGGTCCACCTGCTTGATCGTCTCGCGGCGGTTGACCAGACCGTCACCGTTGTCCAGGACCTCCACTTCCGAGGCCACCACGTAGGGGTAGTCGCTCGCTGGTTGGCCCTCGATAATGACCAGATCTTCGGTCTGTTCATCGACCACCAACGCCACCGTGCCGGCCAGATACCGCGGCACCTGTCCCATGTCACCCTTGGTGAAAGTCGGGTCGTACCACTGGTAGCCACCGCCATCCCGGGCGCGGCACACGATGGCATGATTGAACCGGGGCGAGGGCAGGAAAGGCCGGTTGCTGGGCGCGTAAGGTGTCACCAGGGCAAATTTGTACCCCGTGTGCCCCTCAGCCTTCAGCAACGCCATCATCAAGCAGGCCTTGTCCTTACAATCACCGTAGCCATCCAGCAATACGGCCGAAGCCCGCCGCGGGATGTACGCCGATTGGAAAAACGGAATGCTCTCGTACCGGATTTCATTGGCCACGAAATGGAAAACCTTCGCCACCAGTTCGTCGTCGGTGGTGCATTCGGCGGCCAATTCTGCCGCCTTCTTTTTGATGTGCCGATCAATTTGGATCTGGCCTTCGGCGATGTCCGCATACCAGCCGGCAATGTCGCCCCAGCCTCCGACATTCGAGACATCCACCCAGGGCAGGTAGGAAAGTGCGGAGGGCGAATAGGGCTCGCTTTCTCCGGCCGGGATGTTCGCGTACTCCCAAACCCGCCGTGTCATCTTGCCGCTCACGCCCTCTTTGCGAGGGTAACCCTCGGCGGCAAAAGCGGCACCGTTCCACTCCCGCGCCTCCACCTCAACGCCGTCGGGATAGATGATTTCATACCGCGATTTCAGGCACCTGTTGCGAGCAAAGGAAAAGAGGTGCTGGTCCCAGAGGTAACCCGACAGGTTGCCCGTGACGAACTCGTTGGTCTGGTAGTGGATGAAGACGATGTCGCCGATCGAAAGTCCGGGGAAGGTGATCACGGTGGAGTACTGTTCGCCCTCGGTCTCGACGCCGTCTTCCTTGATCACCGTTTTGGAAACCACCACCGGGTCGCTGCCCCGGCTCGAGCGGAAACTGAAATCTTCCCACTGCTCCATGCCTTCTTCGGTCAAAATCTGCACGGCGTAGGCGTAGTCCACCAGCGAAGCCCGGTTGTCGAAGACCAGGCAGCGTTTTTGCGACAACAGCACGACAGCGTCTTCGCCGGAGTATGCGGCGGGGTCCACGCGCAATTTTTCAATGTCCGCTATTTTGGGATCAGGCATCGCCACACGAAACGAAGGGCGGCCCAACAGGCCATTGATGCGGTCGCGAGTGGCGAAGTTGGCGGGATTGACTTCCAGGGACTTGACGAGCACAAAAGCGGCTTCGCGATTCAGGAGTTGGTCGTAGTCCTGGCGTACGTAACTGCTGGAACCGCCGAGCATGGCCTGCATGGCAGCGCTGCCCGCGGGGGTGAACAACTGCCGGTAAATGCCGTCTTTCTGGACCACCCCGGCCTCGATAAAGCTGGCCAGATATCCCTGGAACCACTGGTTCTGCGGGAAGCTCTTGATGTAGGACAAAAGCTCCACCAGGGCGTCTTCTTTCTCGCCATCGGTGACCATGGCTCTCAAGTAGGCATACCACCACACATCCACCTGCGGCTGCAGGCGGGTCAGCTCTTCGATATCCCGGCGGGCGGCGCCGAAATCTTCCTGTTGCCAGTTTTTGACGAATGCCGCGTAAAGGCGCAGGCCCGGCAACTGCCGCTTGTCGCCCTCTTTGCGGTACCTCACATCTTCGCGCAGCGAACCCTGGTGCAGATGAAAACGGCCCAAGGCGTAGTAGGGTTCGGCCTCATCGGGAAAACGGAACTGGGCCTTGACCGCCGCGCCCTGCATGTCTTCCCACATGCCGCTCTTTTCCAAGACTTCCATTTTAGCGAGCAGCGCGGTGTAGCAATCCTGGGCTTCTTTCAACACCTCGTCCAGGGCTTCAAGGGCCAAATTGTAACGCTTTTTTCCCAGATTGAGCTTGGCCTGCATGACAACCGCGGCGCTCAACTTGGGCGCTTCGGCGAGGATCTCGGCCAACATCGAAGCCAGCGACGGGTCACCCTCCTGGGTCCCGTTCAAGGTCGCCAACCGCATCAGCCCGCACTTGGGATAGGCGGCGATGATCTCCTGCTGCAGTTCGCGGTAATCATCGGGCGAGTCCTGTCCCTGGGAACGCAGGATGTTCCAGAAACGGGCCTCCATATTTTCGGCCGGGTCCTTGGCACGGACCTCGATGGCGGCCCCCATTTGCCCCTCCACCGGACGAGGATTCAGGTCGCCAACCGCATCGAAGGTGTTGTGCTTGGGGTCAACAACCAGACCCTTGATCGTCGAGCCGTCCGGATGCGACAACGAGCACGTGACTCCGGCCCGATGTTCTTCCGCAGACACTTTCAAACCCAATTGCACCCAACCGGCCGGCAGGTCGATGAGCCAGTGAAATTTTTCCTGGCCCGCCGTTTCCTGCGGGCAACTGAAGAACGGCTTGCCGTTGATGGCAAGGTCGACATCGCCCGCGCAACCGAAGGAAAGCAGGTACGTGCCAGCCGCCGGAACCTGCAACTGGGTCTTGAGATAGGCGGTCGTATTGACCTTGCGGTAAAAATAATCGGAGGGCACAAACTTGCCGGCCAGGGACACCTTCTCGGGTTGGAACCAGTTGATGGGTTGGCCAAACTTGCCGGTGTATTGGCGCTGGGGAATGAAGCCATAGTCGCTGATGTGATCCTTGCGGTGACCGGACCCCGAAGTATTGTCGAAGGGCCCAAGCAACGCGTAGTCCCGGATGCGATTCAGATCCTCGGCGGCCTTGATGAGGGTTTTGGTATCGCCCAGATATTCGGCGTACTCGATGGCGTAGGACCAGGCCAGGCGGCGGTCATACAGGTCCGAATTCTTCTCAGTGGCCAGGTTGTGCGCAAACTTGAACAGGGTTTCGTAGTGTTTTTTACTGGTCAGGCTGGTATTGGCGTCGAGCCATTCCATGAGGTAGATATCGTAGGGGCTGAGAGGCACATCTTTGGTGTAGAGAGCGAAGGTTTCGAGGGCGAAGGCTTCGCGGCCCTGGGCCAGTTGCGCGAGGATCAGACCACGCTTGGCGCTGGCGTTCGATTTGTCTTTTTCGGTGATTTTGTAGAATGATTTTTCGGCGGCGCGGAAATCGTTTTGCCAAAGATCGGTCCAGGCGGTTTCGAGTTCGACTTTGGGAGATTGGCTGACGGCGGATCGTGGCAAGGCCAGCATCGCCACTGCAATCAGCAGTGCGGTCAGCATGAACCTGGAAGATGGGCGAGAGTAGAAACCGGCAAATGCCGTGCAGCAAAACTTCGTCATTTTCGTGTCCCCCTAAATTGCAACCCCGTGCCGCCACAACTCTCGATCTTCATACTATATCCGACCGGCCATCCTGTCCCGCGCTTTGATCACACCTGACCCGCTCAACCAGCCCTTTGGCCCTGAAATACGGAATAAAGGCCTTCATCGCCCCCCTGGGCACAGAGTAAGTGTCCAGAATGCACGCCGTAGTCGGCGAACCCCAGTAGTACGTCGACGGCCCCAGGTCCTGAAAATCCAAAGCCCTGCCCTTCAGCTTGCGGCAAAACGGAGTGTCGATGCAGGCCAGCGCATATCGCCGACCCGTTTCCCAAATGCGCCGGATGGTCCCGGAGATCAGCGCCTTCGAAGCCCGCGAATCCCTTTCACCACGGTCGATGGCCATGGACGTCAGATCAACCATTTTTCGAGGGTCGAGGGTCCTGAGGTAGTGGTCCTTGTCGGGAAAAATATTCAGTTCCTGCCTGTGGTCATAGGTCTGGAACATCCCGGCGCTCAGCTGGCTCCCATCGGCGTAGGTCAAGCGCATGACGCCGACGATCTGACCGGACCGCGAGACGGCGATGAACTCCTGCCGCCCGAAGTGATCGAAGTCGGGAATGCGCCGGAATTCGTTCTCAGAAAAATAGCCAATGTCCGGTGCGGTGAAGACGTCGTATTCGATCTGTTCACACGCGTCCCACAGCTTGCTTCCCTGCCTAACCACCTCCGTCCTGACCGGGCCCGGTTCTTCGATTTTCCAGCGCTCCAACTTTGCTGTTTTCGCCGCGAAGGGGTGAATGGCGATGTAGTTTTCAGGCCGGATCGGCAACGATCGTATTTCGGCCGGAATGGCGTTGAAAATGTCGTATTCGTCCCTCACCCCCTGTGCCACGTCGGCCGGGATGTCATTGGCGGAGAACCCCTTGGCCTCGATATCGGCGATCATGCGGATCGCGGCCGGGTCCGTGCCGGCGAGGGTCCGGTAGGCATTCACCAGGGCCAGGGCGCGTTCAAATTCGCCCGCCGCGAAACAGCGCCTCGCATAGGCGAAGAACACCTCGTGCGGCCGCATCCGGCCTTTGGCGACCCGGAATTCGAGGTTGTCGACGGTCGTGGTCAAAGCCAATTGTGGATGAGGCTTCATTGGGGGTACCTCCGACGTATTTTGTTCGGCTGGTCCCCGTGAGGACTCAGGTTGTAGATCAATTTTCCCCACCAGGAACTGAGCAGAAGCCACGGCAACAGAAGCCAACCAACGGCCAGCGCCTGGTAGTACCGCCGGCGCGAAAGACCGCGCAAGTCCTCCTGAAATTTCCGGTACCGAATCCGGAAGGCCTGCCCCTTGAACAGCGACCCGCTCAGCAGCGCGAGGGGCAACATGTTTTGCAGCATCTTCCAGTAGGCCGCTGCTCGTTGCCGGTACAAAGGCTTGTCCGAGTCGCGCAGGTTCAGAAATCCCTGCAGAAGATTTTCGGACAGGCGGAACGGCCAGGGACCGCCCTCTTCGACCAGGCCGGCGTATGTCCGGGATACCAATGCCTGCGCTTCGGAGCGGTGGAAATTTTTCAGGACAAAATTGAAATCGCCAATGC
>DAOVTU010000305.1 GCA_030632925.1 Candidatus Krumholzibacteriia bacterium
GCTGTTTTTGTGCTTTGTCTCCTGGGCCAGACCGCGCCCGCTGCCGCCCAGGCGGACATATTCTGGGTCAGCCCGCCCATCATCGAAGTCGACGAGGGCGTGGGGTCCGTCTTTCTCGAACTCGCCGTAGGCGGTGCATCTGAAGGAGCCATCACCGCCATGGTCGGCATAGCGGGTGGCTCGACCGCCACTGCAGGCGCGGATTTCACCGGCGGCGAGGCGTCCGTCAACTGGAATCCGGGAGTCAGCAACGCCGTCACCCTGGAAGTGGTGATCATCGATGACGGCGAACTGGAAACACAGGAATCCATCCTGGTCGAAATCCACGATTCATTTGGCGCCCAGGTATTCGGCACCACCACCATCCGCATCAACATCAACGACAACGATGGCGTTATCGACGTGCCCCGAGTCGCACTGTATGGCAACTTTACGTCCGCCACCACGGTGCGGGACCTCTTTTGTTATGATGCCCAGAATCAGATTTACTCCTGCGGCCAGGGCCTGTCGGTTGTATATGAAGCAGCGACTCCCAAGTCCTTTCGGTTGTCAATTTCGACAGTGCCCGCGGTGGGCGATACGGTGCCTGTGTATCTGGAGACCTGGGGCGGCATCACGCTGAGTTCGAACGTGGTCAATCTGGACCACACCGGCGCCGTTTTAGTGGATTTCACGGTGCCCGGTGCTGGCCCGACGCCCTTCGGTGGTGTGCGCATCCTGCCTGGCAGTGGCTACTCGCCCCCCGGGCCCAGCGATTTTCATGAGATGAAGATCAGCGTGGATGCGACCGAAAACTGGAACCCGTTCAACTGTGCCGGTTGTTTCATCGTGGCCCAGATCGGCAACGACCCCGACGACTGCGGCGGCGGTTCCTGCAGCCAGACGACGGACTGTGATGGCGGTGGAGCCCCGGTCAAATCGGGCGCCAACAAATCGGCCACCTCGGACCTGGACCAACTGCGCCGCTACCGCGATGAGATGTTGAGTAGCAGCACCGATGGCCAAGCCATTACCGATTTATATGGCGCCATGGGCGGCGGCGTGGTGAAGGCGTTTTTTGCCGACCCCACCCTGGGCCAGGATTTCGTCAATGCACGCAACTCGTGGTTGCCGGCATTGACTGACCTGCTCGACGGGGCCGGCACCATGGCCATCACGGCCGAGATGCAGGCTGACCTGACAACATTTTTGGACAAGGTGGCCGCCGCGGCGACCGGTGACCTGCTGACCCAGTTGGCAGACCTGCGCCTGGCAGGCGGGCTCGACAGCATGACCGGCCTGACCGTGGGCGCGGCCCATACCGGATTCACCAGTGGTGGGGCCACGCCTATCGAAGAGACCAGTTGGGGCAATCTTAAGGCTCAGTATCGCTAGTTTGCCGCCACAATAGCGAAAATGACCCCGGTGAGGCCTGCTACCGGGGTTATTTTTATATGCTAAATGGCCAAGAACCACCCATTTGCCTCACTTTGGTCAAATTTCAGCGCCGCGGCGGCGTGACGAATGCACAAATTCGTGATAGATTGACAGTCTCTATCGCTTCCCCTTCTCCAAGGAGCCTCAATGTTCCAGTTCGCCCCGCGGGCGATCGTGGGCCTGATCGTCCTGCTCGCATTGGCGTCGTGTGCCCAGGCACCGACTCCCCAAGACGCGCCGACGGTCCCCGAAACGATCGCTGCTGCTGATACACCCGCCCCCATCCCGCCATCCAATGACCCGGTCCTGGATGCTCTCGTCGATGCCGCCCTGGTCGATGGTTACGCCTACGAAAAGCTGGGCGAACTGTGCGACACCGTGGGCCACCGCCTGACGGGCTCGCCGGGTATGAAACGCGCCATCGCCTGGTCGGAGGCCTCCATGCTCGCGGCCGGCTTTGACACCGTCTGGACCGAACCCGTGGTGGTCCCTCACTGGACCCGCGGCAAAGAATTTGCGCGCTGCGTGGAGCCCGTGGAATTTGACCTGGATATGCTCTCGATGGGCCTCAGCGACGGCACCGATGGCAAGACCATCGAAGCTGAGATCATGGCCGTGCGCGACTGGGACGAGTTCGAAGCCCGCGCCGACGAGGCCGAAGGCAAAATCGTGCTCTTCAATCCCCCGTGGGAAGGCTATGGCAAGACCGTCCAGTACCGCGTGCACGGCGCCAGCACGGTGGCCAAACACGGCGCCGTGGCCTGCCTGATCCGCTCGGTGACGGGCGTCAGTCTGGGCGCCCCCCACACCGGCATGATGCGCTACGCCGACGACGCGCCGCGCATCCCCATGGCGGCCTTGACCGTCGAGGATGCCGGTCGCCTTTACCGCATGTGCGAACGGGGCCTGAAACCCCGGGTTCAGCTCTCCATGGAGGCCGCAAACCACGACTCGACTACCAGTTACAACGTGATCGGTGACATCCGGGGCCGGGAGAAGCCCGAGGAGATCGTGCTGATCAGTGGGCACCTGGATTCCTGGGATGTGGGCACCTGCGCCCAGGACGATGGCGCCGGCGTGGTGCTGGCCCTCGCGGCGGCCCGCCAACTGTTGCAACAAGACCTGCGCCCCCGCCGTACTGTGCGGGTTGTACACTATACCTGCGAAGAAATGGGAGGCAGTGGCGGACAGGCTTATCTGGACGCCCACCGCCACGAACTGGACCAGCACGTGATGGCTCTGGAGAGCGATTCGGGCTCCTATGCGCCTCGCGGCTTCAGTGTCGATGCCGACAGTTTGATCATTGCCGACCTGGACCGAAGGGCAGCCCCGCTGGCACGCATTGCGCCCGAGCACTGGCGTGTCTGGCCGGGATGGTCTGGCGTCGACATCGGCTACATCGTGCGTGAAGGCGTGCCCGGCGTCGGGCACCGCGTGGACGGCACCCATTATTTCGACGTGCACCATTCCAGGGCCGATACTTTTGAAAAAGTCGACCCGACCGACCTTGCTCGCAACGTGGCCGCCATTGCCGGCCTGACTTTTCTGGTAGCTGAAACACCTGCTGATCTGGGACCCGCCCCCGTGGCGTCACTCCCGGGCGGCTCACCCTCTGTTGGAGGTCATTGATGCGTTTTCTGAATCGTTCGCTGCAGGTTCTTTGCACCCTGACGGCGTTGGTTGCTGTGTTGAGCACGGGAGTGGCCCTGGCCGCCGATGTGGTTGACGGACAGCCCAACACCGATGACATGCGCCTGCTGCGCTCACCCGACATCCACGGCGATACCATCGTCTTTGGTTATGCCGGCGATCTGTGGACCGTGCCCACCGCTGGTGGCGAAGCCCGCCGCCTGACCGGCTCGGTTGGTTATCAGATCAACCCCAAATTCAGCCCCGATGGCCAGTCCATTGCCTTCACCGGCAACTACGACGGCAACAACGATGTCTACACCATTGCCACCGTTGGTGGCGAGCCCGCGCGCCTGACCTGGCATCCCGGTTTTGATCGCGTGATCGACTGGCAGCCCGGTGGCGAAGCCGTGCGTTTTCAGTCCGGGCGCGAAAGCCGCACCGGCCGCGACCAGCAGCTGTTCACCGTCTCGAATGATGGCGGCCTGCCCGAACGCATGATCCTGCCCACGGCGGGCCTGTCGAGCTACTCGCCTGATGGCAACAAGATCGCGTTCAACCGCATCAGCCGTGAGCGCCGCACCTGGAAACGCTACAAGGGCGGCATGGCCCAGAACATCTGGGTCTACGATTTCAAGGCCAACGATACCGAGAAGGTCACCGACTGGATCGGCAGCGACAACTTCCCCATGTGGCAGGGCGAGACTATCTACTACACCAGTGATCAGACCGGCCGCCTGCAGATCTGGGCCTACAACACCACCACCAAGGCCCACCATCAGGTCACCAAGCACGACGAATACGACGTGAAGAGCCCGAGCCAGGGCCCCGATGCCATCGTCTATGAAAACGGTGGTTGGTTGTATGTGTTGGATCTGAAAACCGAGAAGACCCGCAAGGTGAGCGTTTCGCTGCGCAGCGACAACGTGCTGACTCGTTCGAAGGTTGAGAAGGTGGGTGGCCGCGTGCGCGGTGGCGACCTGGCCCCGGATGCGAACCGGGCCGTCTTTGGCGCCCGGGGCGATATTTTCACGGTGCCGGCCGAAAAGGGCAATGTGCGCAATCTGACCGCCACGCCTGGCATTCGCGAATTGACGCCCGACTGGTCGCCCAATGGCAAGCACGTGGCCTACCTGAGCGATGAGACCGGCGAGTTCGAAGTCTGGGTGCGCAACGCCGACGGCAAGGGCGAAGCCCGCCAACTGACCAAGAACAGCAAGACCTACAAGATGGGCCTGGACTGGAGCCCGAACAACAAGCACCTCGTGGTCAGCGACGCGGCCATGAACCTGTGGCTGGTCGATGCCGAGAGCGGCAAGATGAAGAAAATCGACCAGTCCGTCAGCGGTGAAATTCGTGAGTGGGGTTGGAGCCCCAACGGTGGCTGGTTGACCTACGCCAAGGGTGAAGAGAACGGCTTCCGTTCGATCTACGTTTACAACGTGGAGTCGGGCAAGACCCACCAGGTGACTGACGACTTCACCGACGACAGCGCCCCCACTTTTGATGACAAGGGCGACTATCTGTTCTTCGCCTCGAGCCAGCACTTCAGCCCCACCCTGGGTGGCTACGACCTGAAGCCCATCTGGTCCAACATGGATGGGCTGTATGCCGTCACGTTGCGCGCCGATGTGGATCATCCGTTCCCGCCCGAGAGCGATGAAGCTGCGGTGACCGATGATGAGGACGAAGACGCGGACAAAGACGACGATGAGGACAAGGACAAGGAAGACGGCGACGACGAAGACAAAGATGATGAAGACAAAGACGA
>DAOVTU010000316.1 GCA_030632925.1 Candidatus Krumholzibacteriia bacterium
GGCCACGCCGCAGGATTCAGTGACCGTAAAGCTGGGGCTGCCCATTGATGGCATCACGGTTTCGTCGGGCAACGATGGCCCGGTGGATCAGCCATTGGCCAGCAGCGGGACGCTGGTGATCAGTACTTCCCCATTGCGGACTGCCTTGATGTTTGTCACTGCGGCCACCGATACCGGTCAGACGGGCACCGTCAACATGACTGTGCACAACGCCGGCAGCGAACCGGTGACCGACATCCTGCCGAGCCTGGAGTTCACTTCCGGCGGCGGATTGCTGGTGCTGGGCACTCCGACACCTGCGACCATTCCGGTCTTGAATTCCGGGGCGGAAACCACGATCAGCTGGCCCTACGTTTCGGCCCAGCCGGGTGAAGTGGTGCTCGAGGGCAACGCCCAGGGCCTGGTCAATGGTGATCAAGTGCGCCGGTCCATCGTGACCCAGACCTCGGCCCACCGGATATATACGCCAGTGCCCTTGGTGGAGCTTTATCCCACGGCCAACCTGCCGTTTTCCATCAATCGGGGCCAGCAGGGGCTGGTACCCTTGACCCTGACCTTTGTCAACGCCGGTGACGCTGATGTGGCCGACGCTCATCTGACTTCCATCCGGTTGCGTTTCCAGGAAGCTGTCGACGGTCCGGACATCGCACCGGCTGACCTCGTCGACCAAATCGTGGTGGCCGAGGGAACCAATGTCTACCTCGAGACAACGACACTGCCGACTACAGGCAGCGAAGTGGATCTCGTATTCAGCGAACCGGTGGTCATCACGGGGGCTGAACCGGTGACCCTGGGCTTGCGCCTGGACCTGCGCCTGAATTCCACGGTGCCCTCGTTTCTGGTCTCTATCGAAGACGCCACCTGGTTGGTGGGCAATGATGCCATCAACGGTGCCAATCTGCTTGTTGCCCCTGGCGAGGGGGCTTTCCCCGTGCGCACCGGCCAAGCGACCCTGGTTTCGCCGGCCGTTGGCCTGAATGTGGCGGTGGCGGCACTCGATACCGTCGAAACAGTACCCGGCCAGACTGATATCCTGTTGGCGGAAATCAGCCTTACCCAATCGGTGGCCGACGACAACTCTTCGTCCATCGATGTGGGGCGTTTGGCTTTTGAATTCCATGGCGCCGATGGCCTGCCGTTGGCTGATCCAGCACAACGCCTTTCGCAACTGAGTCTGCGTTCGGCCTTCCAGGAACACTATGTGGGCGCGCTGGTGACAGAAGGCGACTCGCTGGTCGTACTTTCGCTCTCGGCTCCGGTGACCATTACTGGCAATGCGACCCTGGTGCTCCGGTTGTATGGGGACATCGCGGCCGATTCGCCTCTCGGTGAGTTCACTTCGGTACTGGGGTCGGTCGACCAGTTCGACGCCCGGGACGGCAATATGAACAACCCGGTGCCCGTGATTTTGACTACGAATCCGTCCGGCCCGGTGGTGAATGTGCTGGGACCGGCGACTTTCATGACTGTCGGTGGCACCGGCATGATGCCCAATCAGGTGTCACGCGGCACCCGTGACCTCACGGCCATGAATCTGACCATGTCCAATCCGGGCGAAGTGGGCACTTCCGATGTTGCCGGCGATTCGATCACCTTGAGATTCTTCAATGCGGCGCGCCAGCCGCAGGATCCCGGTGTCTATCTGGATCGCATCCGTATTCTGCGTGAGGAAATCGTGATGGGCTTTGCGATCGATCCGGTGGCGGCTGATGGCATCGTGAAATTTTCGGTTGCCGGCGGAGAGCTGGCTCCCGGCCAAAGTGCAAACCTGAGGGTGAGCCTGGATTTCAAGCCAGACAGCCCGGCAGGCACGCTTGAAGTGGTGCTGGAAGCCGACGATGTGCAGGCTGTAGACGCGATCAACGGTGCTGTGGTACCAACCCGGGCGGCTGCAGGCACAAGCCTGCCGCTTTCGTCCGGCGTGGGCTCGATCGTGATTCCAGCAGACGAATTGGTGGTGGCCCAGACGAACCTGATGCCGCCTTTGTTGGCACCTGCGGTCGAAGGCATTGCGATCTGGGAGCTGAGTTTTTCGAACCCGGCTCCGGCCGGCAGTGGTGATGTTGTACTGAACTCCCTGACGTTGTCGCAGAGCGTAGCCAAAGCGCTGAGCCCGGATCTGAACGAGATCCTGAGCACGGTTCAGGTACGCCTGGGCGAGGTCGTGATTGCCAGTACCAGCGGTCTGGAAATCACTGCCGCCAGCGTGACTCTGGTGCCCGAAACCATGCTGGTGGTGGGCGCAGGCGAAACCTTGAATTTGCAGGTCGAAATTTTCCTGCGGGACGACGCCAAGCCAGGCGCGCTGCAGTTGAGTCTTGACGAAAGTGGCATTGGCGCCGGGCCACCGGGTGGAGTGGGATTGCCGGTGCGGGTCCTGCCTGACAGTGGGTACCTTTTTCCCTTCGTGACCAAGGTCGGCAATGTTGGCAGCGCCAACCTGTCCGACAGCTACGCGAACTTTCCCAATCCCTTTGCCGCGGGTCGGGAGCCGACCACGTTTGCATTCTTCCTGCTCCGGCCGGCGCAGGTGAAACTGCGTATCGTGACGCCGCATGGCGAACTGGTGGCCACCATCCTGCAGGATGAACACCGCGCGCCGGGTCTGCACCAGAGCGATGTGTGGCCGGGCCTGAATGGCAACGGCCGGGCCGTGCACAACGGCGTGTATTTGGCCGAGTTGGATGTCCTCTACGATGACGGAACCCGCGAACGGATTCTGCGCAAAGTGGCGGTGGTCCGATGATGCGCCGCACGCTGAGAGCAGCCGGTCTGATGACCATCGTGATTTTGAGTTTGAACGTTTCGCCCGCCACCGCCCTCGATGACGGCGGAGGCCGCTCGGTCTTTGCCCGCGGTGCCGGCGAACGGGCCTTGGCCCTGGGCGGTGCCTATGCAGCCGTTGCCAATGATGCCGAGGCGATGATCTGGAATCCGGCCGGCTTGGCCGGTGTGCAACGGAAATCTCTCTACGCCAGCCATTCCGACCTGATCGGACTGGGCTTCAGCGAACAGCTGGGCCTGCTGGCCTTGCCGAATTGGAAGTTCGGTACAGTGGGTCTGGGCCTGCGCCGCTTCGGGGTCGACGGCATCGAAGGCCGGGATGACCGGGGCGCTATTTTTGACGACAATCTGCAGGACACCGAGACAGAAATCCTGTTGGGTTATGGCCGCAGACTGGGCAGTGCCTGGGATCTCGGGCTGGTCTTCAAGTACCAGCAGCAGAGTCTGGCCGGTTACAGCGATGGGGCGCCGGGACTTGATCTCGGAGTCAAAGTCAAACCCCTGCAGGCTGCCGGGAAACATTCGGACCTGGCCGAGGCCTTGAGCCTGGGCTTTGCGATCCGCAACCTGATCGAACCAAATCTGAAATTGGACGAAGACGGGGTCAAGGACCCGACCGGTCTGCGTTTAGGAATTGCCTATCAGGGTGACCTGAGCCGCAACATCCAGCTGTTACTGGCCTCGGATATGGAGAAAACCAGCGACATGGATCTGCGGATTCACGCCGGAGCCGAGGTGCTCCTGATGGACATCCTCGCTCTGCGGGTGGGCTCGCACGCGGGTATGATGACCGCCGGAGCGGGAGTCAACTATCGCAATCTGGCGGTGGACTATGCCTTCGAGGACAATCTGCTTGAAACGGTACACCGCTTCGGGCTGGGCGTGAGTTTTGGGCCCACGACGGCGGAGTCCCGGCAGGCCAGCCTCAACGCCCAGGAAGCGGAACTGCAGAAACGGTTGGTCCGCGCCTTCCAGAAGGAAAATGCCGAACGTGTTGAGACGATGGTCGGGCAAGCCCGGCGCGCCTTGGCCGATGGCGACCATACCGAAGCCTTGCGCCTGATCGAAACCGTTCGTGTGCTCGAACCAGGGTATCCAGGCTTGAGCGCCGTGGAAGCCGATGCCTACTACAGCCAGGGCTTGGCCATGGAGGAAAAAGGCAATTTGTCCGGGGCGGCGGTTGCGTTCCAGCGCTGCCTGGTCAGCAATCCCGACAATGCCAAAGCCGAGGCGAGATTGTCCCGAGTTTTGTCCCGCAGCAGTCAGTTGGCTGCCCGGACCAAGGTGATTCGAGCCCGTTTTGATGAGGCGTTGGAGGCCTATGCCCGTGGTGATCTCGTACAGGCTCGCTCAGGTTTTGAGCAGGTTCTGGAACTGCAATCGGACGACAAGGAAGCCATCGCCCTGCTGCGAAATACGATCCAGGCCTTGAATCTGAGGGCTGATCTGTTGCTTGACCAGGCTTCAGCCCAAATCACGGCCAACGATTTTGTGGCCGCCCGGGCCAATCTGGAGAAAGCCCGGATTCTGGTGCCGGATCATGGTGGCCTGCTCGGTGCCGAAACCAGGCTGGCGGCCCAGGAACGTGCCGTTGCTGCGGCGGCCAAAGCCAAACTCAACGCTGACCGGGAATCGGCAGTCGCGTCGGTAGCCCAGGCCTCGGCACCAGCGGTGCCCGCCCGGCCCTCCTACGCCGCACTTTCTGCGCAAGAACAGCAGGAAGTGGCCGATCTTTACCAGAGAGGATTGCAAGCCATCGAAAACGGTAGTCATGACGACGCGGTGCGGTACTGGGAATTGGTCTGGTCGCGGGCTCCGGACTACCAACAGGTTGGCGAGAACCTCAAACAGGAATACCTCGTTCAGGGCATGGAAGCTTTCGCTGACGGCCGTCTGGATCAATCGATCGAGATCTGGGAACGAGCCGAAGAAGTGGCACCGGGGGATCCGCGCACC
>DAOVTU010000020.1 GCA_030632925.1 Candidatus Krumholzibacteriia bacterium
GCGGCCTCGGCCAGGCTCTGTCCGGATTGGGATTTCAAAAGATTGTCGATGTCGCCGCGGCCCGAGTCGTAGCGCAGGCGCTCCAGGCGACTGATCTCGTTGGCCAATTCGACAGTCGTGGTCTGGGCCGTGATGTTGCTTTCGGCATTGGCGACCGCAGCCACCGCGGCGGCCACTTCGGCCCGGATTTTTGTCTGCATATCGAGCACATCCAGCTCGGCGCTGCGGGCGGTCAGGTTGGCCTTGTCGGTCAGGCCCTTGCGTCGTCCCATGTCGAACAGCGGGATGCTGACGGTGGCGTTGACCGACCAGTAGGTGTCGTCAAAATCAATGGTGCCGCCATGAGCACCACTGAAGTTTCCACCGACGCTGACCTGAGGCAGGCGACTGCCCTTGACCACGCTGGCGTTCATCCGCTGGGCGGCAGCCACGTCCTTCATGGCCATCAAGTCACCACGATTGATCAGGGCCGAGTCCACCAGAGCGGCCGCCGAAGGGAACGAACTGTCTATACCTGCATCGCCCACTGGCACCAGTTCGTACTCCACCGCAGCCTGCGGGTCTTCGCCCAACAGTGCCATCAGCGAGGCGTAGATGGTGTCGCGCCCCAGTTTCAAAGCCTGAAGCTTCATGGCCACAGCCTGTTGTTCCACTTGGGTTTTGAGCAGGTCCACGCGGGAGTATTTACCGGCTTCCTGACCCAGTTCGATGTGGCTCAAAAGGGAATCCAGGGCCTTCTTCTGGTCTTGCCAGGCAAGCAACTGGGCATCCAGGGAAAGGATGTCCACGTAGGTCACCAGCACCTGATGCCGGATGCCGAGTATGGCCCGATCGGTGGCCATACTGCTGGCCGAAGCCGACAGGCGGGCCGACTCGCGGCTGCCTTTTACGGCACCGCCGCCATAAATCGGCACGCGATAATCGAATTTCCAGAAGGCGTATTGGTCGTCAAAGGGCATCGTCGCCGGACCGGCCAACATCATGTCCTGGGTGATGGGCCGGATCAGGGTGTCCTGATCGTGGAGGGCCACGCCACCGTTGAATACCAACTCGCCCAGCCACCGATTTTTCTCGGCCTGGGCCTGCCCTTCCATGGCCTCGGTGCCGGCCTGCAGGGACTGGATGTGATGGTTGGCGGTCATGGCCCGGTTGATGCCTTCATCGAGGGTCAAAATCGTAGCGGCGCTCGCCACAGCCGAAATCACCGAAGCCAACATTATCAACAGGGCAGCCATTGCCACGGATCGCTTCATGCGACCACTCCTTTCAAAAAGATATCCAACGCCGGTCGGCTGGATTCGAATACGCTGACAGATTGTGAACTGAGAATAAATCGAGTCGTGATGGCCTGGACGGTGCCCATGTAGACCAGGGCGGCTGCGGCGGGGTCGACATCCGGCCGGATTTGGCCCCGCGCGGACGCGGCTTCGAGATAGGCAGCAATGCGGCCAGTTTGGGCGCGGAACATTTTCTGGAGTTCGTCGCGGATGGCGGCGTCGCGGTTGAAGGCCGACTCCGAAAGAAAGACGAGGGTCACGCCGCGTACTTTTTCCAGATACTGCAACTGGGCTTCGAAGTACTTGGGCAAGAACACTTCGGGTGCTTCTGCCTGGTCAAATTTCCCAAAAACTTCCTCGAAACACCCGGATATGCGCTGGATCAGGCTAATGACCAGGTCCTGTTTGTTGGCGAAATGCCTGTACATGGCGGGTTCGGAGAAGCCCATGCACTTGGCGACCTTGCTCATGGTCAAATCGCTTAAACCGTTGTCGATGATGAGCTTCATGGCTTCATCAAGGATGGTTTCTTTTCGTTCTGTGTTCACGTGAACTCCTGGAGGTTAGTTATCTATAACTAACATCGGTCATTTGAAACCAAAGTCAAGGCCTAGCTTGTGCTCCTGTGTGACGCAGAAAATCTATTTCATCAGGTAGTGGGGACTCGGGCCGGTTGCCATTTGGCGATCATTGCGCTGAGCTGGTCCTTGGTCATGGGCTTGGTCATGAAATCGTTCATGCCCACGGCCAGACAATTTTCGCGATCGGTGTGAAATGCGTTGGCGGTCAGGGCGATGATAGGCGTATGGGCAACAGCTCCGGGCAACTGACGAATCCGGCGGGTTGCCTCAAATCCATCCATATTCGGCATTTGACAATCCATCAGAATCAGGTCGAAGGCCTCGTCCTGAACCATGGCCAGGGCCTCGACGCCATTGGTGGCCAATGATACCTGACAGCCCAACAGGCCCAACAGCCCACAGGCCACTTTTTGGTTGAACAGATTGTCCTCGGCCAGCAGTACCTGCAAGTTCCCGGTCGCCGAACCCGTCGTCGATTCAGGCTGCACGCCGACCAATGGGGCTGGGTTTTTGGCCGCCTCCTCGTTCTCCATGCTCAGCAACTCAAGCAATCGTTCCTTACGCACCGGTTTGGTCAGAATCACGGCCTGGTAGTCGCTGTCCGAAGTGAGCGCTGGCATGGTGTGGTCGGGTTTGGCCAGCAGGACCACGATAGGGCGCCGATCGGCTGGCATTTCCTGGATGCGGACCAAAAGGGAATCGATATCCGCGGCCAGGGACTGCGGGTCCAATATGATGAGGTGCCAGGGCTCGCCCACACCGTCAGCCGCGTGGCTCAACAGTTCGTGGGTCTCGTTCAACTCCTTGGCGACTCGGCAGCGGTGTCTCAGGCTGATTATTCGTTCAGCCAAAATGGTCCGTCCCAGTTTGTTCTTGGTGAAAATAAGAACATTGCGGGGGGCCTTTGCTGGCTCCACCAGCTTGGTGGCCAATACGGGTTTGACCGGAATGGCGAAGGAGAAGGTTGCTCCTTTGCCGATCTCCCCGGTGGCCCAAATATTGCCGCCCATCAATCCGACGAGTTGACGGCAGATCGAAAGGCCCAGACCGGTGCCGCCATAGCGCCGGGTGGTGCTGGCGTCGGCCTGGGTGAATTTTTCAAACAGGTTTTCGGCCTGGGACGGCGAAATGCCAATGCCCGTATCGGCTACATGGAAACGCAGGTCCAGGTGGTCGTCGTGCCTGCGGCCGGTTTCGATATTCACGTAGATGTGGCCGTCGGCCGTGAATTTGGACGCATTGTGCAGCAGGTTTGTCAGCACCTGGCGCACTCGTCCGGAATCCAGCAGGGCCCGTTCCGGGACATCGGGTGCCATCCGGCACACCAATTCCAGTCCCTGGGCCTGGGGCATCAGGGCCGTCAAGGCGATCTGATCCTCCAGCATGGCGCGCAGGTCAGTCTCGATTTCTTCAAGCTGGACCTGGCCCGCCTCGATTTTAGACAGGTCCAGGACGTCCGTGATCAGATCCATCAACAAAGTGCCGGACTCGCTGATCATGTTGACGTATTCTTGCTGGGGCACCGTCAGGCTGCTTGCCTTCAATACATCGGCAGCCCCAATGACCCCGTTCAAGGGCGTTCGGATTTCGTGGCTCATGTTGGCCAGGAACTCGCTTTTGGCTTTGCTGCTGTCCTTGAGGGCACTAATGGCCTCAAGTTGGGCCTGTTGCGCATCCAGACGGGAGAACATGGTGCTGAACAAGCCAGCCACCAGTTTGCAAAGGTTCTTTTCGTCCGGACCCAGTTCGTGGGTTATGCCATCGTCGAACCCCAGAAACCCCAAAATTTTGTCATCCTGCCAAATTTGCACCAAGCCACACAATTGCACCGGGGTTTTGGGCTGTGTCCATGGCTGGATGCCAAGGAGCGGATGGTCCATGTCGGCGTCGGCATCCACGAACAGGGCTTTGTGTTGGGATAGCAGAAGGCTGAGCGCACTTGATTCGTCCTTGTGCAAGGTGAGAGGTGGCAGGGCCGTCTCACCGGATGCCTGCCAGTGCAGTAGTCTTACGCATTGCTGGGATTCGCCGACAAATCGGTAAAGGTAAAAACGGTCAACTCCAGTGAAGCCTCCCAGGCGCGCCAGCACTCGGTTCATGTCTTCGTCGAAATTTTCCAACCCGCAGTGAATAAAATCCTCGAGAATCGCCGTTGTGGTGCGCTCGAAAATGAGGCGTTCAGAGAGGACGGTGCCCAGTGGGATGTTGTCGTCCGGCTTGATCGCCGCCGCACTGTTTTTGACCAGCAGGATGTGTGCACAAATGAGCAGACCGAGCCACGGCACGGTATTGACAGCCAGAGTCAGGCCCGAATAGCCGGCGGCAAACAGCAGCGCCGGAACCAGGACCATGGCACCGCTCAAAAGCGTACGTGATGCCAACAGGGTTTTCATGTCTCCCTGCCGCAGTCAGTCCGTCGGTAACCCTGCATTCAAGCGCCGATCATTTCGAAAGCCGAGGCCTCAGTCTGAGCCAGCTTCAGGAACTGATCGATGTTCAGCAACAGGATCACTTGAATCACGGCGGGAATCGCCTTGGCAAAGACAATCGTGCCCCCGACCTCGGCATACTCTTCGGTCAGCAAAAGGAAAGTCGCCAGGCCTGTGGACGCGACAAACTGGAGGTCAGCCAGATCGACCACCAGGTTGAGTTCACCAGCGATTTGGAGAGACCGGCGGGCTTCATCCCGCAACTGGTTGGCGCCGACCACGTCCAGGCGGCCCTTCAAGCGTAAAACCGGAATGGATACCGGGTTGGGTTCCCAGGTCATTGTGAGTTGATCAGCCATTTTCGCTGCTCCTATCTGACAGGTGTTTTGGCCGGATCGAAACGCAAAAGCGTCAAGTTCCCGGCCGGGGTGTTCGGTGTGTAAACGACTCTCTTCATCGACAGGTGAACGATCTGCCAGCCCAGTCCGCGGCCACGGCGACGCACCTTGGGGTCCTGCAAATCGGGTGGAGTCCAGTTCTCGTTTTTAAAAGCCGTGCCTTGGTCGCAGACCATGAAATAGCCGATGCCATCGGGACGCGGACCGTCCTCATTGTTGGCCGCAGCGGACCACTCCTGTTCGGTGCCGGTCGTGGGCACCCACCAGAGCGCGAGCTCATGGCCGCCTTGGTTTCGGTAGCCGTGTTCGATGATGTTGGCGCAGACCTCGAACAAACTGGTTTCCACCAGATCCTTGCAGTCCGCGAGTTCCGGTCTGCCATCGAGGCAGTCCGCCACCCAGTCGGTAAGCAGGGCCAGATCCTCCATCCGTGATGGCAGGTACAACCGTTTGGCGTCATCCATCATTTCTTCGAGGTGCTCCCGGCGGCGCAAAACCGAAATGGTTGTGGGTGTAGCGATATGATCCGTGGTTTCCCGGATGCTCGGCACCTCGATACGCTCGACCGCCAAGAGTGTAAAATCATCACCGAGAGGATCCGGGGCCGTCCAGGCTTCGATCCGGGGCAGCAGGTTTTCCAGTACGGACTGGCTGCCTTGTGGGGCAGTTTCGACCAGATATTCAGCAATGCGGCTAAATTCGAATTGTTCCTGTTGCTGGGCATTCCAGGCTTCGTTCAGTCCATCGGTGTATTGCAGGGCCACGTCGCCGGGTGCAAGCAAGACGGTGGAATCCGCGAGGGTTTTGGCCAAGGCACCATTGCGCATGGCGCCCACGGGAATGCCCTTGGTGTAGGTCCAATCGACCTGATTCTTGTTGGCCCGGTAAATGGCCAGGGGGCAATGGCCGGCCGAAGCGAAAACCAGAAGCCCGGTTTCAGGGTCCAGGATGCCGTAGAAAACCGTAATGAATGTGCCCGGTGCCAGAGTGGACAACAGATCCTTCTCCAGGTTCACCAACAGATCGCTCGGCGATTCGTACCGGTTGTGCAATGAGCGGATCAACACCGCCAGCATCGAGGTGACCAGGCAACCGGCCAGGCCCTTGCCTGAAACATCGGCGATGACCAGACCCAGGCGGCCGTCGATGCGTTCAATGATGTCGTAGTAGTCGCCGCCCACTTCGGCAGCAGCGGCATAAGCACCGTGGCAAACACAGCTTCCCTGCCGAATTTCGCCATCGGGCAACAGGGATTGCTGCATCTGGTGAGCCAGTGACATTTCGGCGCCCAGACGCTCTTTTTCGAGCATTTCAGCCTGGGATTTCAGGAGTTGCCCAGCCATGCCATCGACGGTTTCGGCCAGTAGACCCAGCTCTGTTTTGTCGTTCAGTTGGATAGGTGAGGCCAAGTCGCCCCGTCCGATCCGCTCGAGTCCGGCCCGCAGGGCGCCGAGGGGGCGCAGCAGGAAGGACATGATCAGCAGAGAGACACCCACACCGGCTACCAGCAGACCGATTGTCAGCATAAGGAATGCCTGGCGCGGGCGGGCAACCATTTCGTCCACGTAGGATTGATTGAGCCCGACCACGGCAGTGCCTACCTGCCGACCGTTGGCATGTTGGGCCGGTACCGAAACCACCACCAGATTGGTGTTGGCCAAAACCTTTTCGTTGGGCAAGAGGGTGTGCAGAGCTTGACGTGGCTGCAGGTCCGTCAGCATGGGCAGCCCGCCCCCAATGATATTCAGGTCGATGTGCCCCTGAACCTTGTCTTCGTGATCCAATACTGCCATGAAGGCGATATCTGTCCGATCATGCTGGATTTCACTGACCAGAGGGCAGAGGGTCAGTTCGGGATAGTCGCTCAGCAGGGCATCGACACTCAGTGAGGCCAGATTCCGCGCTTCGAGGATCAGGCGACCTTCGATTTCCTCGTTCAGTGTCTGGCGGGTGTTGCGTTCGGCCAAGCTGCCGAATGCGACTACCGAGATAGCAATCAACGAGACCGTCACCGCACTGATGATGGCTCGCATGCTGAAGATCCGGCGACGGGGCGGCATTGGTGTCGCCGGTTTGCCGCCCGCTTTGGTCTTGGTGTGTGTCTTTTTGTTCGCCATTCAGTCCTCTATTGTCTTGCATTCAGACCAGGCCGTTAGCACCCGATCAGGATCACTTCTTTTTGTCCAGGTTCTGCAAACGCTCAGCCTGCTCTCGGGCCCTTTTCAGGTAGCCGATAGCCTTGGGGTCGTCAGGGTCGACCCGCACTGCGGCCTCCCAGTTGGAGACTGCTTCGGGCAGATCACCGGAAACGAAGAATTCCATTCCGCGCGACAGATAGTTCTGGGCCAGGTACTCCGTCACGTTCTGGTGTTTCGGGTCGATGGACCAGACCAGTTCCCAGTAGTGGAGGGCCTGGTCGTTCTGACCGGCCGCCATGGCGTCGACACCCCGTTTGTAGAGATCGGCGGCCTCTCGTTTCTGTTGAGCCGTAAGGGTTGGCTCTTTTGTCACGGCTGTAGCTGTGGGCACCTTGGTGGTGGGAGCCGCCAGGGGCCGGGCCGCGATGATTTTGTCAGCAACTTCCTGGTCGGCCAGGAACTGATTGGCGGCGGCGAGCCCCGGTGCCTGGGCATCCAGGTCGCGTGCGATGGCCAATTCCTGGCGAGCGCGCTGGAACTGTTTGGCGCTGGTCAAAGTGCGGGACTGGGCCAGATGGCTTTCCACCTGGTTGGTGATAGTGAGATTTGTCAGCGCCAGCATGGCCTGGGCTTCCTTGTCCTGCGGAGCCAGGTCCAGGACATCCCGGAATCCGCTTTGGGCGGCCTTGAGCTCACCGGCGGTGAAGGCTTCCTGGGCTGCGTTCAAGAGATTGCGGATCTTGGTGGTGCGCTGGGACTGCTTGTCGCTGGCCTTACGGATTCTGACGGCCATGGCGCTGGCCAACTGGTTGTTCGGGTCCAGATCCAAGGCTCGGCGCAGGGCGACCATGGCCGCCACATAGTCACCGGATTTGTCGTGCTCAGTAGCTTGGAGGACAAAAATCTGGGATCCCAGTTCGGTCAGTTCGGGAGTGTCCGGATCGAGGACCTCGATCATTGCCAGAAGGCTTGCCGCTGCTTCAGCATCGCGGGTGGTCAGGGCCGAACGGGTCTTGGACAGCAGTTCCCTTTTGCGGTGGCGCCGTTGATCGTCGAAAGCTGAGGCCAGCTGCTGCTGGAATTCCTGCTCGCGACGGGCGGTGTCCATTTGTTGAGCATCATCTCGACTGGGGCCGAATTTCAGCGACAGCCCGAAGCGGTGGAAGAATTCGGACGGGTGGTTTTCGAACTGGTAGTCAACGCCCACATCGCGCCAATTGAGACTGGCGCCGGCCACGAATCGGCCCTGATTGGTGCCCAGACGCAGAGTCATCGGATTGACTACGCGGACTTCAATACCGGCGTGCAGGTTGGCATCCATATCACGGGTTTTTTCGACATCCACAGCCGTAAGGACTTCGCCCTGCCGACCAAAGCGCCAGCGGTAGGCGCCACCGATGCGGACTCCGGCCGGATCCTTGACAGGTTCCTCATTCAACCGCAGAGAGGGTTCGACGGCATTGCGCAGGGCGATGCCGAGGGTCAGGTCTTGCGCGCGCTGGCTGGAGGAGCCCAGAACCACCAAGGGTCGGACCGTGGCACCCAGATCCACGCCGAGGCCGGAATCCGAGAATCCGGCCAGGTTTTGGGAGCGCAGTTTCAGGGCCGCGCCCAAACTCCAAGCCTCGCCAAAACCGCGACCATAGCCCAAGGACAATTCGGTTTCGCTGTCGGACAGGTCGGCGTCCGTCAGGATGTTGCGGTCATCGCGGCCTTCGATGCCGTCGACACCAAAGCGGCGGAAGGTCAGAGAGGCCGCACCCCAGCGCCAGCTCGGCAGGACAAACGAGGCGTACTGTTCATTGAAGCCGAGCCCCATCAGGTCAGTGTGAGTGGCTTGGAATTCACGCCGTTGCACGAAGCCGAGGCCGGCGGGGTTCCAGACCGCTGCGCTGGCATCATCGGCAATAGCCACGTAGGCGCCGCCCATGCCGAGGGCCCGGTTGCCGGCACCATCGGCCAGGATCGAACGGGCACCGCCATCATCCTGCGCCCAGGCGGAGGTGTTGCTGAGACTGACCAGCATCAGGACCAATACGAAGGTGGTGCGGGTGTACAGCTTCATGCGCATCATCTGACCACCGCCACTTTCCGGCGGAGCCTGTCTTTGGTGCCATCGGCGTAGACCACGGTCAATTCAGCGAGGTACACGCCGTTTTGCACTACGGTCCCGCGCCCGTTGCGCCCGTCCCAGGTGTCACGTTGATGCAGTCCGGCAGATCGGCTTTCGTTGTTGATCAGCGTGATCACGCTCTGGTTGTGGCCTGTCAGCAAACGCAACGTGACGGTGGCCGGTTGCGTGAGGGCAAAGACGAAGGTCGTCGATTCCCGTCCGGCGCCGAAGGGGTTGGGGAAATTGGAGTAGCTGTCAGCCAGGCTGGCGCCGGTGAAGGATCCGGTCTGGGTCCAATAGGGGAAGAGTTGACCGTCTTCCGGCTCCACCCGAACCGTGACGGCTGTTCCAGTGGGCTGGACGACCAGGATGTCGCCTTCAATGAGGCCCAGGCGCAGGCTTGTTGCTGTCGGCGGCGAACGGAAAACGACTCTCATCTCCAGGTTCAGAGTCACACCCGGCCCGATGAACGTGGCCCCGGTCGGTGTCAGTGTGCCGAGGTTGTCCGAGGTTGTCAGAACACCACTGGTGGCCCAAATCTGATCATTGTGATAGAGGAGGACTTCTGCCACCGCAGCGCCTGTCGGCAGGATATTCAATTGATCGTCAGCACTCCGGATTATCAACGAAGCCACGTCAATACCACTGGTGCCACCGAGATCGGGCACGCGCAGGCTGAGCAGGGCGACAGGTATTTCAGCCGTCGACTCGCTCAGCACCGTGGGCATGAGACTGGTGAATCCGACCAGCAGTTCGTCGGCCGATTCCTGTAGTCTGGCAACGCCTGAGGTGAGGGGGAATTCAGCGCCGATTTCGGGTTGGGCCGGCACGGCGTGGGCAAGGTTCGCATCCCAGGCGATGAAGCCGTCAGCGGGTATCAGCAGTTCCAGGGTACCGGCCTGCGCTGCGGCTTCGACATCGAGACTCAGGGTCAGGAGGACCGTCTGGCCCGGTTGCAGAGTGACGCCGGTCAACGGAACAATCATGTTGCCATCACCGGTGGGATTGCTGATGACGCCGATGGGATTGCCGTCACGCAGGACCACGAGTTGGTCGATCACTTCGTCCGGTGAGATGAGCTCGCGGTTGCCGTTGCGGGATTGCACCAGCAGTGATTCGACCACGATTGCCGCTTCGGTCACGGCTCCCGGATGCCGCAGGGTGATGTCGAGAGCCGGTATGTTGCGCGACCCGATAACCAGGTCGGCCGGCAGGCTGGGATTGCCCGTAGCCAATAACAGGCTGGCTTCCTGTTGCACAACGATGGTACTGCCAACGATGGGGTTGGCCCCGAAAGTCACCGGCACAGGGGCGCCCGAGTTGCCGTCAAAGGCCTGGAATGTCGCAGTGTCGGTGAGGCGGGCCTGCACTGCGCCAGCCAGTACAGGGTCGGCGATATCGGCGCTGATCGTCAACGCCAGGGGCGTGTCCACCGGCACGATCAAGGGTGATGATAAATCGAGCACGACAATGGTGCTGTCGTATTCGGCGACTGTAATTTCCAGCAGGTTCTGTAAAGGGCTTGTGACGCGCAGGTTTTCCAATACCTGGCTGGGCGTGGCCAAGGGCAGTCCCAGGGTATCAGTCAAGCTGAAGGTCAGCGCGCCGACCCGCACCTCGGAGCCGAGTCCGGCCGTGCCGGGGTTCAGCAGGTCGATCGTCAACAGGGTGACATCCGGCTGGCCGACGCCGACCTGTTGACGTTGGGTATTCGTGCCCGCAACCTGCAGTCCAGTCGCTTCGACCAGGATGGTGCCCAGGCCTGATTGGATGGGATAGGTACCGTTTTGCAGGAGCACCGGGACGGGTGCATTGCTGACGGCATCGCTGGCATCGAACCAGGTGTTGCTTTCGATCTCGACCATGAACGCCGGCACTATGGCCGTGGGTTGGAGGTCCAGCCGCAGGCTTAAGGTGACGGGTTCCAGACCGGTGACCGGAATGGGGGTAGGTAGGGTCAGGTCGATCTGATCGCCGCTCGTCTCCAGGACGGTTTTGACGAGATAGGTGTTGCCGCCTTCGTTGACGACAACTCGAGTCAACAGGTCAGCTGGGATGACGCCGGCACCGGTGTCGTCCTTCAGGCTGATCCGCAAGCGGTGCACCAGGGCGTCGGCGCCATCGGTCCCGCCGGGATTGATGAAGGTGAGGGTCATCGGTACAACGCCGGTTTGGCCCCCGACGATGGTGAACGGCATGTTGGCCTCGGCGTACAATTCAAGACTGCTGGCGGGATCAACAATGCGGTGCTCATCTGACATTGCAGGCAGAGAGCTGCGCACCTGGCCGCCAACTGCGCCGGTGCCCTGGGCGTTGCCGGTCAGGGTGACGGCGCCAGGTGTTGTCGCGGTGTAGGTCCAGGTGAAGCTGTCTACGGCACCTGCGGCCAGGTTGATTGTGGGTGGAGTTGGGCCACCGACCGGTGTCAGAACACCGTCGCCAGCGGCTACCAGGGTTTGGGGCGCTACGCCCAGCAGATCTTCGGCACCAACGTTGCGCACGCGCATCCGCACGATGACCGGTTGGCCAACTGTACTGGCTCGAGTGGCGAATTGCATTTCGGACAGCAGGGGAGCCGTGCTCAGCAGTGTTGTGCTGGAGTTCTCAAGGCTCAAATCATGGGGTCCGGTGTTTCCGGAGCTTACCGAGATCCCGTTCAGCGGCAACGCCAGGCGGACTGTGGCAGCATCAGTTGGATTGGCAGCAACGGTCAGTCCGACGAACACACGTGATCCGGCCGGTGCCAGGGCCACGTTCAGAATGGGGGAATGCCAGGCGTCGGTGACCCAGACACAGGGGCCGAGTTCGATGTCGTCGCCGGCACCGGCCGCAAAGATGCCGTCGCCGCCATCCAGCCACAGACGAAGGTCGGCAATGTCGTTCTCAGTGGCGGTGCCCAGGTTGACAAATCGCAACCCGACCAGATTGTCGGTACTGTAGCCATTCGACGGTACAGTCAGGTCCATAACCAGGGCCGGACCTTCGCTGGCTGCCAGGGTGACTGTGGGTGTTGTCGCAAGTTCGATCTGGGCGGCGACCATGCCGTCCACGGTCCAGCGGGCGCCGGAGTCCAGGGGCCACGAAGCCGCCACCGCCGTTGCGATCGAGAAGTCCAGATCAATGCCCCCGGCGATATAGGCGGAGAGCACGTCGCCATCGGCGGCCTGAGTCAGCGAGACGTCGCCAGTCAGGAAGAGGTGGCTGGAAATCCCGGCCGGGAGTGTCCAGTTCAGACCGGCGAAGCTGACTTCGCCGCCGGTGAAGATACCGGTGGCAACGACCGGGTCGCTGATCAGATCGCCCAGAACGCCATTGCCATCGCCGTCGGCCCGAATAGTCAGGCGGTTCAGTTCTCCGTCACGCTCGGTCGTGGTTGGAGCGCCGGGTCCGTCGGTGCCATTGGTGATCGTCAAGCCATCCAGTTGGCGGTCGGTCGTATAGGTGTTGAGGGCGACAAGATGCATCAGCAATACATCGGCCTGCCCCGGCACTGCGGTGTCCGGCACAATGACGCCATTGGTGAGAATGACCCTGTCGGCGGCGCTGATCGTTTGGGCAAATGGGTTGATAACTTCGCGGTCGATGGGACCGTCATTGCCACTGGCCATACCGATACCGACATCCGGCAGGGTGGGCAGGGCAAGCTGGACCGTGCGGCCGGCGGTTGCCGTCTCGGCAATGTCGACGGTGACGTAGATCCGCAGCCGGGTCAGGGGCACAAGGTGGGTCAGTCCGGTCAGTTCCCAACGACTGCCAGTGAAGACGTATTCACCCAACAGGGTGTCGGTCACGGGGTCGAAGTTGCCGTCGCCTTCATCGGCCCAGGCTTCCATGCGGGAAACCTCGTTGGCGTATCGCGCGTTGCCGATATTGATGATATTCAGGCGGTCAAGTTGGTCGCCTTCGTAGCCATTGGCCGGTAAGCCCACATCCAGGGCCAGATTGCGGACCGAACCGAGCATGAACTGGTTGGGTGCAACGGCTCGCAGGTCAAGCTGGTCGGCAACCATGCCGTCAACGGCAAGGGTGCCCGTGGCTGACAAGGGCCAGTTCGCAAGACTAGTCGCCGCACCGGCGTATACCACGGCAGCCTGGTCGGGGATCTCAACCGAAAGCAGATCGCCATCGCGGGCGTTCAATGCCGCTTGCCCCTGGACCACAAGGTGGACGGTATCGGCCGGAGCCAACGTGATGTCCAGGTTGTTGAAGGTCAGGGTGCCGGCAATAAAGGCGCTGGAAGCGATCGCGGCGTTGCCAGTGATGGGCGCGGGGGTAAGCGTGCCATCGGTGTCTACCAGGAGAGAGAGGCCTTGCCAGTCGGCATCGAGTTGGGCTGTGGTGCCAGGGCCAGACGTAGTATTGGTTACCGTGATGGATCGCAAGCTCTCCGTCTGGGTGCCCTGATTTACCAGTTCTAGCCTGAGCGCCTCGTCTGCCGGTCCGCCGGGCAACACGGCGCGCGGTTCCAGCAGAATCGAATTCACGAGAATCACCGAGGGCAAAGCGGACTGGATGTCGATGATGGCGCTGGCTGTGTTGTTACCTGCCACCGGGTCGGCCTGGTCGGCGGCCGTGATGCTGGAGTTGTTGGTGACGGTCGTTCCAGCGGTGCCAGCATCAACGGTGGTTACCAGTTGGAGAGTTGCATTGGCGGCATTGGCTACCGTACCAATAGTCCAGGCACCGGTTGCGGAGACATAGCTGCCCTGGCTGGGTGTGTTGGAGACATAGGTTACGCCAGCTGGCAAGAGATCCGTAACCGTGATACCAGTGGCATCGGTGGGCCCAGCGTTAGTCAAGGTCACGGTGTAAGTGACGGTGTCGCCTTCATTGGGCGCATTGTTGTCGACAACCTTGGCCAGTTGCAGGTCAGCGCTGCTGACGGCGATTGCCGCAGACGCTGTGTTGTTGCCAGCCACGGGATCGGCCTGATCAGTGGCTGTGATGGTTGCGTTATTAGTCACGATAGTGCCAGCAGTACCAGCGTCAACAGTAGC
>DAOVTU010000442.1 GCA_030632925.1 Candidatus Krumholzibacteriia bacterium
AGACACCAATGACCATTTTCAGGGAGAGACAACGCATGACCTTGCGCAAGTATGTTTCGCTCGCGATCGCTCCGGTGCTGCTGGCACTGGTGACGTTCGGCACCCCGACCGCCAACGCGGCCGTCGTGGACTACGTCGGCTTCGGCTGGGAAGACGGCGGATTGGAAACCAGTGTCGCTGGCGACCAACTCACCATCGCCACCGTAGTCACCCAGATCGATCCGCTGTTTGACGTGAACCTCGGCACCGACGAGGCGACCCTTTTCATCGATGGCCTGACCAGCCTGGGTGCCATCTACAACCCGGCCACAGGCGCCACGACCATCACCTATTCGGGTGGCACGCTGAGCCTTTACGCCGATGCCAGCAACAACTCCGACTGGGGTACGAATCCGGCCAACGCCACGGTGCCCAGCACTTTTGTCGATGGTTATCTGGTTTTCGAAGGCGAGTTTTCCGGATTTTCACTGACCCTGCTGCCATCGGGCAACGGCATCTTTGAAGGCTTCCTGAACGCCACCGGCGGCGTGGCTCTGGTGAGCCCCTGCTCCGGTTGCGCCTACACCTTCGCCGGCACTTTCACTGCGCCCAGCGGCGCCCAGATCCCCACCGGATACGACCTGCAGGTCGACGGTGTGTTGGAAGTGGAATCTGCCGTCGCCACCGAGACCATGAGCTGGGGCTCGGTCAAAAACCTTTACCGGTCCGGCCAATAGTCGCGCCGCCCAAGATTATCCAGGAGGATAAGCAACCATGAAGAAGCTACTGATTCTGACCCTGGTTTTGAGCCAGATTGCCCTGGCCGGTTCGGCCGCCGCGGTCCAACTGTTCGATTTCGACGCCCAGGCCATCGTGCCCATCATGCCCGGCAACGCTGCTGAAGTGTACGGCGTGATCGTCAACGGCACGGCCGTCGATACGCCCCTGCCGCTGGACTTCGCCAACTACCAGTACACCATCGTGGTGACCGGCCTGATGCTCGACGAGTCCAGCTCGACCAGCTTTTTTTCCAATGGCTCCATTGCCATCTATGAAGACGCCGCCACGACCGCCGACTGGAACAACACTGCCAGCTTCAGCGACGGCACCGCCATCCTGACGGGCAGCCTGAATCCCTTCGCCCACACCCTGTTCACCACAACTCTTGGCAGTGGACAAGGCACGGTTGATTGGACGGGTGGCACACGCCTGAACGAACTGGCCGCCATGGACCAGACCGGATGGCCCTTCCTGACCGGTATTTCCCGCTCCAGCACCCAGGTGTTGCCCGGATTCACTGAAAAATGGGACGGCAAAGTCGAACCCACGGAAGAAGTTGTGGCTGTCGAAGGTCGGACCTGGTCCGGCGTCAAAGCGCTCTATCGTTAAGATATCGTTAGGAGCCGCTCAATAGCGGGTCCGACACGACAGGCCGGGATCCCCCACTTTACGTGGGTTGCCCAAGACTCCGATTCTGCATCGGATCCCGGCCGCGCCTCTCTCGACAAAGCGGGACATGAAGAACCGAACGTGGTATAATGCGGGGAGCATACACCTTCGGAAACAGAAAGATCGCCCCCCGTGACACCTCGCCTCTCGCCCACGGAAAAGCTTCGCTTTGAAGCGGAGATCATGCCACAGCTCGACGTGCTCTATCGCATGGCGCGCACTGTGTGTAGCGATACCGATCTGGCCGACGACATCGCGCAGGACGCTTTCCTGAAAGCGTTGCAAGGGTTCTCCGGTTTCAAGCCGGGCACCAACAGCCGCAGTTGGCTAGCCAGGATCGTGCACAACACCTGCCGCGACCATTGGCGGGCCCGGGCGGGCAAAACGGAAATGGGCTGGGACGACGAGATCCCGGCGGAGATCGAAATTCCGCAGGACGCAGCGGCCTGGGAGCCGCAGATCATCAGGGACGCCTTCGACGACGACATCGAACAGGCCCTGCGGGAATTGCCCCCGCGCTGGCGGTCAGCGGTATTGCTGGTGGATGTCGAAGGCTGGAGTTACGAAGAAGCGGCGGCCGGATTGGAGATCGCCCCTGGATCCCTGCGTTCGGCCCTGCATCGGGCACGCAAAACGCTGTACCTGAAATTGCGGGACATTGATTCCGCCCAAAGCACCCAGGAGGGTGGTGTAGCAACATGAGTCATGATACCGAAATCCAGCAGGAACTGACCGAGCGCCTGCGCAAATTGCCCTCGTCCCGGGAAATCATGCCCAGCGACCTGCGCGATAAGATGCAGCAACAGTTGGACGAGACCGAAACACCGGTAGTGGCTTCGATTTCGCCTTTCAGCCGACGCTTCGTGATGCCGGTTGCCCTGGCCGCCTCGCTGGTGCTGGGCGTGTTCCTGGAAAAGCAATTCGACTTCGGCTCGACGATTGCCCACCGGGAAGTCGGCGAAACCGTCGGCGTGTACATTGCCGATGTGACCCACGATCACTACCTGCTCGATCGCATCGCACGACCCCTTGAGGTCGAAATCACCGATGCGGGCAACTTGTCGGAATGGCTCAGTTCATCCCTCAGTTTCGCTGTCGATGTGCCCAAATCCGACCGGACCTATACCCTGCAGGGTGGCCGGGTCTGGCATACGGTGGGCCGGCTTTCGGCCATGGCGACCTACAGCACCGAATCCGGCAGCCATGTGGTGCTTTTTGCGGTGCCGGCGGCCAATCTCGAGCTGAGTGGCGCCGCCTCGGAAATGATCGGCACCACCGAGGTGTTCAACGGCAGCAGTTGGGGCCACGAGGCGCGGGTTTGGATCGATGGCGATCTGGCCATGGCCCTGACGGCGCCCGAAGGTGAAATACCAGAGGGGTGGGAGACGATATTTCTGCCCTAGCGGCCCCCAGCACCTTGCCCCATCCCCCTATTTCTGTTAAATATGGCCCATAAATCCGCCGGAACCGCATATTCCGGCACCGCCCCCACCACCCCTCACCGGGACGGTCTCATGCAGAACGAACGCCACCACGACAAAATCGCCGTCGTCGACTTCGGCGGACAGTACGCCCACCTCATCGCCACCAAGGTGCGCCGGGCCGAGGTATTGGCCGAAATCCGCCAGCCGGAAGACTCCCTCGAGGACTTCGCCGGCTACAAGGGCATCATTTTATCCGGCAGCCCCGCCCTCGCCTCCTTTGGCGAAGATGACGACTGGAACAAGGGCATCCTGGACCTGGATGTGCCCATTCTGGGTTTTTGTTTTGGTCACCAGGAAATCGCCAAGCACTACGGCGGCACCGTGATCAACGGCAAGCAGGAGTGGGGCCATGCCGACCTGCACATCCACCGCGAGCACCCGTTGTTTGCCGGCCTGGAAAAAATCGAACAGGTCTGGATGAGCCACTTCGACTCGGTCACGGGCGTGGGTCCGGACTTCGAAGAACTGGGCCACACCTTGCTGGGTGAAGGCAGCGCGCCCCATCACTACGCCGCCATCGGCAGTGACAAGTTGAAACGCTACGGGTTCCAGTTCCATCCCGAAGTGGACGACACCCTGCACGGTGACCAGATGATCGCCAACTTCGTGCTCAACATTTGTGAGTGTGATCCCAGCTGGACCATGGCCAGCTATGTCGACGAGCAGATCGAAAAAATTCGCACCCAGGTCGGGGACAACTCGGTTTTCCTGTTGGCCAGTGGCGGTGTCGACTCCACGGTGGCGGCCAAGCTGTTTGCCGAAGCGTTGGGCAGCGAGCGCCTGAACCTGCTGCACGTGGACAATGGCCTGATGCGCAAAGACGAATCGGCCGGCGTGATCGAACTGTTCAACGAATTGGGACTGGGC
>DAOVTU010000227.1 GCA_030632925.1 Candidatus Krumholzibacteriia bacterium
ACGAACTCAAGACCGGCTTCGGCCGACAACTGACCTCGCCGGTGCTGTGGCACGACATCATGGGAGCCGTGGCTGGCGGCGAGAACCCGCCCAAGGTGGTGCTGGAACTCGGCCCCGGACGGGTGCTGTCCAATCTGGCGCGCCGGGCTTTCCCCGAGACAAAGTTCGTTCCGGTCGGTACAGTGGCCGACTTGGAGGGCATTCAGAACATTCTGGCGGAATTTACCTGATTCGAAACCACATGAAGATACAAAGGTATCAAGCTGCATTTGAAGGAGTTGGCGATGAGTAAGGGTGCCGTAATAGTCACAGGAGCCAGCCGGGGCATCGGCGAGGCCATCGCCCGTGAATTGGCAGCTGACGGTTACGATCTGGCCCTGGTGGCCCGTTCGGCGGACAAGCTGGAGGCCCTGGCGGCCGAACTCAACGGCGACACCACCTGCCTGGCGTATCCCGGTGATATCTCCAATTGGGACGACGTGCAGCGCATCGTCGAAGAGGTCAAAGAGCAATTTGGAGCGATTTTTGGCCTGGTCAACAACGCCGGCGTGACCCGCGACGGGCTGATCATGCGCATGAGCCCGGAGAACTGGCAGGTGCCTCTGGACATCAATCTGAACGGGACCTTCTACTTTACACGGGCCGTGACGCCTCTTATGATGCGGGCCCGCCAAGGCAGAATTGTGAATATCACTTCGGTAATTGGCTTGACCGGAAACCCCGGACAGGCTAATTATGCTGCTTCAAAGGCAGGAATCATTGCCCTGACCAAGTCGGTGGCCAAGGAACTGGGCAGTCGAGGAGTAACCAGCAATGCGGTTGCACCTGGCTTCATTTCCACCGACATGACGGTCGACCTTCCCGAGAAGGTCCAGACCGAGATGCTGAGCCAAATTCCCCTCAAGCGCTTTGGCGAGGGAAAAGATGTGGCCGGTGTGGTCAAGTTCCTCTTGTCTCCCGAGGCCTCCTACATCACCGGGCAAACCCTGGTGGTCGACGGCGGCATGATAGGTTAATTCAACTTTCACGTTCCCCAGGAGGGTAACCTGATGGCGTCGATTCAGGAACAGGTCTACGAAATCATCCAGCGCAAGCTGTCCGTCAACCCGGAGCAAATCACCCCCGAAGCTTCGTTCACCGAAGACTTGGGTGCCGACTCCCTTGACACCGTTGAACTGGTGATGGACCTCGAAGAAGAGTTCAACATCACGATCCCGGAAGAGGATCAGGAGAAATTGCGGACCGTTCAGGACGCCATCGATTATCTCGAGACGAACCTGGACTAGTTTCCGATTTCTTTTTGTGACAGATTGCCCGGTCCCGCCAAAAAGAGGTGGGACCGGGTCTGATTATACATATAATGTCGGTTAATCGGATGATCGCGGACCCCGTGTCCGTGACCGATTCCCACATCATGATTCACGCAGACCGGAGGTGCTGTTTTGGCCGCACGTAAAGTCGTTGTTACGGGAACCGGTATGGTCACCGCAGTCGGACTCGACCGCGATACCACTTGGCAGGCTCTCAAGACCGGTCAATCCGGTATCGCCACTCTCGAAGGTTTTGAGCTGGAGGGCTTGAAAACCACGTTCGCTGCCCAGGTCAAAAATTTTGATCCTGCCGTTTGCATGGAGCCCAAAGAGGCCCGCAAGGCGGATCGGTTTGTGCAGCTGGCCATGGCTGCTTCGGTTCAGGCCATGGACCAGGCGGGCATCACCGAACTTGATGACTCATACCGCGCGGGAGTCATCATCGGTTCCGGCATCGGGGGCATGATCACCTTCGAAGAGCAGCATTCCAAGCTCCTCAAGCGCGGTCACCGCGGGGTGTCGCCGCTCTTTATTCCCATGATGATCGGCGACATGGCGGCGGGCCTGGTCTCGATACGTTATGGATTCCGCGGCGCCAACTACTGCACCGTGAGCGCCTGCGCCTCGGGTGGCCACGCCATCGCCTCGGCCTACGACCAGATCGTGCTCGGCCACGCCGACGTGATGATCACCGGTGGTGCTGAAGCCGCTGTTTGCGACATGGCCCTGGCCGGATTCGCCAACATGAAAGCCCTCTCGTCGCGCAACGACGACCCCAGCAAGGCCAGCCGTCCTTTCGATGTGGACCGCGACGGCTTTGTTCTGGGTGAAGGGGCTGGCGTTATCGTGCTCGAGTCCGAAGAACACGCCTTGGCCCGTGGTGCCAACATCCTGGGTGAAGTCACCGGTTACGGGGCCACCGGCGATGCCTACCACATGACCCAGCCGGATACCGAAGGCCGCGGCGCCATCGGTTCAATGACCCAGGCTTTGCGCACCAGTGGCATCCAACCTGACGATGTCGGGTACATCAATGCCCACGGCACCTCGACCTTTTTCAACGACAAGGTGGAAACCGGTGCCATCAAGAAGGTGTTTGGCGAACATGCCTACAACCTGAAGGTGAGCTCCACCAAGTCCATGGTGGGCCATTTGCTGGGGGCCGCCGGCGGTGTCGAAGCCGTCATCACGGTCCTGGCACTCAATGAAGGCATTTTGCCGCCGACAATGAATCTGGATAACCCCGACCCCGAATGTGACCTGGATTACTGTGCCAATGCGGCCGTGACCCAGGATGTGGAGTATGCCCTGTCCAACTCCTTCGGCTTCGGTGGACACAACGTCACTCTTTGCTTCAAGGCCCGGAGGTAATCCGGACCCCGGAAAGCTGCGAACCATGGGACTGAAGGATTCGATCCAACAGGTTCTGGCCAAAATATCCGGAGCTTCGTCCGAAAAGGCGGAGCTCCCGGAAATCTCAGGACAGCAGACATCTCAGGGCGCAAACGGTCTTCAGGATGAAGCCGAAATCGCCGCCAATCTGCTCGCCGTCGAGGCGAAGCTGGGCTATGAGTTTCGCGACAGGACCCTGCTCGGCAATGCCCTCCTGCATCGATCCCACATTCATGTCACCGGACAGGACCGCGAACAGTCCAATGAGCGCCTGGAATTCCTGGGCGATGCGGTCTTGGGCCTGGTGGCCAACGAAGAACTCTACCACCGCTATCCGGACCGCTCCGAGGGCGACCTGACGAAGATGAAATCCCTGCTTGTCTGCGGGGCGCATCTGTCCGAGGTGGCCATCGAATTTGACCTCGGCGCGAACATCCGCATGAGTCGCAGCGAAGCGGCCACCGGTGGTCGGCAGCGTTCGAGCATCCTGGCCGATACGACCGAAGCGCTGATCGGCGCGGTGTATCTGGACGGTGGCTTGAGCCCGGCCCGCGAAGTGATCAAGCGCCTGGTGCTCAAGAGCGCCGATGATGTTTTGGAGCGGCGGTCGCTGCGAAACTACAAGAGCCGCCTGCAGGAACTCATTCAATCCCGCTACAAAAGCCCCCCACGGTACAAGGTCGTCAAGGTCGCCGGCCCAGATCACAATCGGGTTTTTCAGGTCTCGGTATCCTTCAACGGCGAAGTGCTTGGGCTGGGCGAGGGGCGCAATAAAAAGACGGCCGAACAGCAGGCCGCGCGGCTGGCCCTGGAAAAACTGGACCTGGATCCGGAACAACTGGACGCTCCGGACGCTTGAACAATCCGGACGTTTGAACAAGACTCGAATATCAACGGGGTCCCGGAATCCCGTCAGCACCAATAAAGGATTTTCCGTGCGGGCATTTCAGATAAAGCATTTCACCGGTCGCTCAATAGTCCAGTTGACTTTGCTGGTGGCATTCCTGCTGCTGGGATTGCCGGCTCTGGCTCAGGACGCGGCCGCGGTGCCCGATTCCAGCGAATCGTACATCGTCGAAGATGAAGATGTGCCCTACGGGGTCGCGGCCGGCTACATGGTGGGGCGCAAACTTCTGGAGGAGGGCAATGTTGCCGAAGCCCTGCCTTTGCTGCACATGGCCTACCGCGCCCAGCCCGATGTGATCGACATCGCCATGGATTTCCAGGCGGCCCTGACGGCCAAGGGCTATTTCAAGGACGCCTTGGCAGTGGTCGACCAAATGGTCACCCTGTATCCCGACTCCCTCGATTTTCTGGTCGAGCGTGCCAACCTGCATCTCAAAACGGGTGCACCGGAAAAAGCCCTGACCGATTTGCGCACCCTGCGCAGCAACGGCCACGTGACCTACTCCATCATTGATGTTGAAGCTCAGATCCTGGCCGCTGACGGAAAAACCGACCAGGCCCTGGATGTGTACCGCGATGGTTTGCACCTGTTGCCGGAGCAGGGCTCGGGGCTGTACCTTGGCATGTCGGGTTTGCTCCAGAACGCGGGCCAGGACGACCGCATTCCCGGTCTGATGGACGAAGCGCTGGTGGACTATCGCCATGTGCCTCGGCTGTGGCTGGTCAAAAGCCGGGCGCTGGCCGCCCAGGGCGAGGACGACGCGGCCCTGAAAACGGCCCAGGATGCGGACACCTATTTTGCCGGTCTGGCCATTGCGGAGGCCGTGGACGAACTGGGTGCTGACCCGGATGCCGTACCGCAGGCGGAAGCCCACCCCATGCGCGCAGCCAACGACCTGCCGCCTGATTCCTTTGTGGTGGAACTGGCTGATTTTTATGCCCAGCGGCGGGAGTTGGACAAAGCTCTGGGCATCCTGCAACCGCTGGCCGCGACGGGCGAACTGCGTCTGGCGCCCAGTCTGTGGCTGGGCCGTTTGTTGTTGGGCACCGGGCGCACCGAAGAGGGCGTCGCCGTGGTGAGCGATATCCTGACCCGCTGGCCGGACTCGGGCCGGGGCTGGTTTCTGAAGGGCAAAGCCACCGAGGGGGCGGGCGATTGGCCCAACGCCCTGCCGGACTTCGCCCACGCTGTCGAATTGGAACCGCGCGATCCCGAAATACGCCTGGGATACGTGCGGGCGATGTTGGTGGTCTGGGAAGCCGACTTGACCACGACTACACCCACGGAAGACCAGGAAGCCCACCGCACCGAATTCCGCCGTCACCTCATGGTGGCCTCTACACTGGTGCCGGACCAGGACATGGAGGGCCAACTGATTCTGGGGTACGGTTTCAAGGGCGTCTCGGATTACGAGCGGGCCGTGTGGCGCTTTGGCCTGGCCTCGGAAAACCCGGACCTGCGCATGAATGCCCTGATGCAGAAAAGCCTTTGCCACGATTACCTGGACGAGCTGGACAAGGCCCGTGCCGACCTCGAAACCCTGCACCGGGAATTTCCGGACCACCCCGAAGTTGCGAACTCCCTGGGTTATTTCCTGGCCGAAAAGGGGCTCGATCTGGATTTTGCCGCCGAACTGGTGACCAGTGCCCTGGCAGCAGAACCCGGCAACGGGGCCTTCCTCGATTCCATGGGCTGGATACATTTTCGTAACGGCAATCTTGAGCAGGCCCTGGACTACATGATCCAGGCGGTCAATGTGCTGCCGGATGATCCCGTGATTCTCGAACATCTGGGCATGGTGCTCAAGGCCCAGGGCAAGCCTGCCGAGGCGCTGGACGTGTTGAGGCGGGCTTTGGCCCGTGGTGGTGACCAGGAAAGACTGCAGACCTTGATCACCGAACTGGAGGCAGCCGGAAGCCAAGGACAATGACAAGGGCAATGACAAGGGCAATGAATCGCAGAAGTGAATTTCACCGATGTCTGATGCTGTTGGCCGTCATGGTTGGCCTGGCCGCTTCAGCCTCGGCCGCCGGCGAAGCCGATTCCGAGGCTGACTCCGAAATCAATTTGCCCGGTGTTGTTCATCTGGCCAGCTATCAGGCCACCGCTTTTTCCTACCACGACACGGGCACTCTGATTTGGCTCGCCGGGCCTGATGGAATTCTGCGCCTGGAGATCAGGCGTGCCGCCGATGGCCATCACGGCGCCAACCTTCTGCAGCCACTTCTGGAACAACGGGGGCAGGGGTGG
>DAOVTU010000010.1 GCA_030632925.1 Candidatus Krumholzibacteriia bacterium
CTCTGATGAAAATCGAAGTTGGGATTGGTGTAGGGGGCGGTTGGCTCCAGAACCTGAGGCAGCCTGGTGAAGGTGATGCCATCGTCCGAAACCGCATGGCCCAGTTTGAAGTGCTTCACGGCGTTGTCGTCGTCGAAGGTGCCCCAGATGCTGTCGGCACCCGCATCGGCGTAGTCGTAGGTCACGTCATAGCCGGTATAGAACAGGTGGTATTGCTCCTGAAAGAAGACCACTGCCGGCGTCTCGGTGCCGTGGCTGTCCCAACCCACTGCGGACTTTTCGAACACCGGGTCGGTGGGACTGGCGGTCCACGCGAATCCGTCTGGTGAAACGAGTCGGTAGATTCTGACGAATCCGTCCCAACCAATATCCGCCGAGGCGTACATCACGAATTGGCCGTCGACGTGCAGGACATGGGGGTCGTTCCAATTGGCCCCGGCCAGCAGGTCTCCGCTTTGGATCAGGGGATTGGAGTAAAGTGGGACCGCTGGTTTTTCCACATCGGATGAGCCGCATCCGGCAAGAAGGAATATTCCGCCCAATAACAACACGCATATCTGTTTCCTGCTCATGACCGGTCCTCGACTTCTTGTTTCTGATAACGGTGATGGTGGCGATTTCCAGTTATCGGCACCCGGCGTGGTTCTTGGACATAAAAACGGTCCCGCCACAGGAGGCGGGACCGTCAACTCAGGCAAATCGTGAAAACTAGCCGCGGGCGTCACCCAACAGCAGCTCCAGATCCTTCATGCGCGCTTCGTGATCCTCGGCAAAAGCGATGACGCCCTTGGCGATGGATTCCGTATCGATGCCCGCACTCTCGCAAACTTCATCCAACGAACCACCGGGGCGCCACATGTCATCCCAGTCGCTGCTCATGGCGTAACGGTCGGCCAGGGGATTGAATTTCCAATCGCCCATCGAGCGGCGCGAACGGTTGGTGACGTACGTGCTGTTCATCATGTCGCCGGCCGTCAGCACCGTATTCTGGTACGACTCTTCCTGCAGGTCGAACAGCTGCGGGCTGGGCACCGCCACAATCTTCACGTTCACGCCGGCGGCGTCGATGGCCGGCAGCGCGTTGATCAAATTGTAAGTGCTCATCGTGCCCTGGACCATGATCACGCCCTGCTTGGGCATGTCGTCCTTGTAGGCGCGCAGGATGTAGGCGCCCTTGGCGGCGTCCTTGTACGAACCCAGGCCCAGCGCTTCGCGATCCGGAATTTTCACGCCGGGACGAGTCAAGTGCAGCGCAATGATGGGGCTTTCGGTCTGCATGGCAGCAGCCAGCATCACGGGCACTTCGTTGTATTCCCAGGGATGGATGTTGATCACGTGGCCGTCTGGGAACAGCTGGGTGGTCGCCGGGCTGAAGATGCCGAAGTGGGTGCGGCTGTCTTCTGCGGTCTCGGGACCACTGTGACCGGCCACCCAGATCGTCTTGCCCAGTTTCAATTCGCAGTCCTGGGCCATCTGGCTGTACAGACGCATGGCGCCATACTTGAGATAGCTGAAGGAACCGTAGGTGCTGCTGGCGGTGTAGAACCCGTTGAAGTCGTTCTCGGGGTCAGCGGCCAGGTTCGTGGCCGCGGCACCGACCATGATACCGGCGTTGGTGAATTCCGTGATGCCCTGGGGCAGGATCACGCCGTCGGTATTGGTTTCACGGTTGTACCAACCGGTGTTCTTCATGTCGCCGAAGTCGGCGCCGAAGCCGGCAATGTTCGTGGACCCGGCCAGATCGGCACTGCAGACCATGAACAATGGACGTCCGTATTTTTCCTGGCAGTAGCTGTTGATGTAGCTGCCCCACTTGGCAAAGCCGGCCCGGTTGGGCTGGTTGTCGCCGGGCTTGGCCCACATCTCTTCGGGGTAGCTGTCGATGTCGAACAGCGACTCGTCGTGCAGCGGGTTCTTGTCGTCGGCCAGAACAAAGCCCTCGATTTCCGTGGGCACGCTGTCGCCGATCTCGACCAGGCGGTCAGCCAGATAGGCGCACAGGTCGTCGTTGCCGCGCAGAACGTCCAGGGCCACGTTCAGGTTGTCGGCGAACTGCTGGCGCATTTCGTCTTTGTCCGCAGGGGCGGCTTTGTCGGTACCGGCCCACTCGACGCCGTACTTCTCGGTGAAGTCGGCGCGGCACTGCCAGAACAGATCACTGTTGGTCTTGTGGGGCGCGCCGTGGCTCGGGGCGCCTTCCTTGTGGTAACCGCGGCCCTTGATGGTCTTGCCGAACAGCATGCTCGGGCGCATGGGCGTGCCTTCACCACGGGTCATCTCCAACATCGCAGCGGTGACCTGATCCCAGTCGCTGCCGTTGTCCGCTTCATGGACATCCCAGCCATAGGGGGCAAACCACTCGCGCGGTCCGCCGTGTACGATGCTGCTGGTGGGGTGGGGGTCGATGCCGTAGTCGTTCCAATCCATGATCATGTGCAGATTGTCCAGGCCCAGGCCAAAGGCCGAGTTCTTGGTCTCATGCCAGCAACCGGCGGTGTGGCCGCCTTCGCCTTCGATGCCGAACACCTTGACGCCGGCGGCGCCGGCGCGCTTGAGGGCGATGGCTTCACCAACACAGGGCGGTGCCCCGTGGCCACTGGGGCCGGTGTTGAATTTCACGAAGAGGTTTTTCTCGGCCATCTCGGCGTGACCGGGCAGGCCACCGACGTTGCGGAAGCCCAGCAGGTCTTCCCAGGTCATCATGCGCTCGGCGCCGCCGTTGACGAGGTACTTGTCGTCACCGGTTTTTTCGTGCATCACGCGCAGGGCTTCGTTGAAAACCGACAGCGTGGCGTAGACCAGGGGCACGGTGTGGCCGGCCACCAGGATGAAGCGATCGCCGAAACGTTTTTCGGGGTTCCGGATGTCCCAGCGCATGGAGCCGCTGAGCAGCAGGCTGATAAAGTAGTGGGCCTTGGAGCGGCTGCCACCGGGGTGCCCGCTCTGGCGGTAGTTGAGCATCAAATCGATCTGCTGATCGATGACGTCCTTGATGATTTCCCAGCGCCCGAAGTTTTCCTTCTGGGCCTCAAAAAGCTTGGTGGTATCGGACACGTGGGCTCCTCTCGAACATCTGGTCAGGTCAAACGTCCGGTCAAATCCGGACGTGTATGCAATAGAATCGGCTTTCGCCAAAGGTGGTTGGCGCGGGGCGGGTATTCAAGGCGAATCGGTGCTCGAAGGTGGGTAAATCGGCCCGATTGTCACCGATCAGGCAGCCAGTACTGGCGATCTCCGGTTGGAGGCAGTAGGCCCAGCCGGCAAGGCTGTTGGAATGGCATTTTCCCATCAGGAAGGATTCTCGAATGGACAAGATGGAGATGAACCCGGGCGCCGTGCCCCCGCCGGCGGCCTCGGTCTGCTCGCCGGACTGGCCCAGGGCTGATCAGGGCTGAAATCGAATTTCCTGAATTTTAGCCCAGGGCACGCGTTCGGCCTTGGTCTCGTTGGCGTTGAAGATCAGGACACCGGTACTTTTTGCGCCGGTGTCCGGGTTGTCTGACAACTCAAGAATCTGGCCGTTGCGCAGGGTGACCCGGCACGCATCCTCTTCCAGGGGCGTGATCGTCTCGATCAGGCCGAAGGGGATGTTGTAGTTGATGTCCTGCTGGGTCCCATTAAAAATGTCGTGCTGGCTGGCGGCACCCAGATCGTAGACCAGACGTCCGGAATATTGTTGGCCGTCGGTCGTTTTCACGTTACCGGTCAGGGCGCCGGTGTCGGCATAACTGTCCCGCTTGGGCCCACTGCCCTTGCCGGTCATGAACTCTATTTTTTGAAAACGTTTCCAGGGAACATTGATCCGCCCGAGGTGCTCGGTTTCCACGACCACGCCACGGTTGCCGTCGTCCACATCATTGGAACCGCTGAGCGAAAGCTGCCGCCCGTCGACCAGATCAGCGATCACCTCGCCGCCGGGCTTGCGGGTGATGGCCAGGATCTCGCCCATGGCCAGGTCTTCCTGCCGGCTGTCGAGCATGTCGATGCTGGTACACTCGGACTGATCCCACTGTATAAAGCCTTCGAACTCTCCCTTCGAACTGCTCACCCGGCCGTAGAGGCGTTCGGCATAGGGCGTGGCCTCCGCCGGTGCCTGAGCAAAACGAATCTCTGCCAGATCGTCCCAGTCGAAACTGTCCTCTTCACCGGCGTCGGAGTAGACCAGGATATCGGTCGACACATCATTGGAATACCCACGCACTTCAAATTTCGAACCGAGACTTGAGCCGTTGTTCATCGTCACCGTGATGTTCTCATCTTCATCAATGGTGATGACTTCAATATTGCCAAACCGCGCCACAAAAAGGCGCCTGATCTTCTCGTCCGGGTTCTTGTTTTCCAACGCATAGGCAATGCGATCAATCAGGCCGTGGGTTTCGAAGTAGCGCTTTTCTTTTTCCCGGTGCAGGGCCTTGAGGTCGGCATATTGGACCCAGGGGATGTTGATCTGGCGGGAGTGGAAGAGGTCGTCCCAATAGGCTTCTTCATCTTCCCAGCGCAGGAACCCGGTGTGGGTGTCGCCGTTCTGGAGAGTCAGGGTGCCGTAGATAAAGCCATCTGACCCACCAGATTGAGCCATGGCGGGGGCGACGGTGGTCAGGGCCAGGGCCAGCAACAATACGAAGCGCAACATGATCGTCCTTTGGCAGAGCGGAGGGGAATCAATAAACCAGTGACGCAACAAAGGGCCTCCAGGTTGCACCATAAATTAATCCAGCACCCGTCCCAGATGGTGCAACTGGAGAACCGCTGCGGCTGCGCGGGCATCTTCCACGGCCCGGTGGGCCTTGAAGCGATCCGCCAGGCCCATTTTGGTCAGGATGGATTCCAGGGTGAGCCCGCTGGTGCGGTGGTCGTTGGCCGCCAGCCAAACGGTGGCCACGGCGCGCAGGTCGAAGGCGCCGCCGGCGATGTGGGTGCGGTAATCGATGTTGTAGCGGCCGCATTCCTTACGCAACAGCGGGATGTCGTAGTATGCGCCGAAGGCTGCGATGATGGCCTTGTTGCGGGGGCCGTACCAGTCCATGAAGCGCTGGCCGACCTTGTCGAAGGTCTCTTTTTCAGCCACCATGGCGGGGGTGATGCTGGTGATGTCGGTGATGAAAGGGACAATGGGGTGGTCCTCGGGGCGCACCAGCTCGCTGAAAGTGTCGGTGATTTCGAGGCTGCGGCGGTCGAGGCGGACGGCGCCGATTTCGATGATGCTGCTGCGTTCTATGGAGTTGTTGCCCTGGTCTTCGGCGGGGCAGCTGGCTTCCAGATCAATAACCACGATATCCGTCGTGTAGCGCATGGGTTGTGCCTCTGAAATTGTGTTTCTGGGTATTTCGACTCCAAACCTATGCCAATAATTCAGATAAACCCTCCTCAGGTCAACCCAAACCGCCATTTTTGGCCAAAAAACCGGCAGACACAATTTCAGAGGCACCGGGAAATGCTCTAATGATAGTAGGGTTTCAGTTTCTTGTTGCGGTTGGGGAGTGTCTTGTGCTAAAATATTAACAACTTGACCAGGGGGACCCCAAAAGGAGGCTCTTCATGAGAACCCTACTCACCCTGACAGTTGTCGGTATTCTGATATTGTCCGTGGGCTCGGCGTTGGCCGAGAACAAGAGACCGGAATCCGGCCAGATGACCGTGTATCAACCCCAGGTTCCCAGCCTGGCATCGCACGGTCGCGCCACGCTCAAGATCTCCCAGATGTACCTGGATATTCACCGGATCAACCTCGACGCCACCGCGCGGGAGCGGGACCTGCTGGCCGAGCTGGCCTTGGCGCAGGACGACGATCTGGTCAATCGACTGGTGTACCGGCTCGAGCGGCTGGATACGAACCGCCAGATTGATGTCCTGAAAATCCGGGTCAGGTACGCTCGCCTCGCCGGCCGGTACGACGAGGCTTTCACGCTGCGGCGTGAGATTCTGGATCTGATGAAGGCGGACATCGCGGCTCTCATGTAGAGAAGCCGTGTCTGGAATAAGGGCAAAATAAAAGGGCCGGCTGAGGAGCCGACCCAACAGGAGGCGACCGCCATTTGCGGTCGCCTTTTTGTGTGATAGCGATGTTCTAGTGCGGGTGTTCGCTGTGACCGCCATGGCTGCCGTGCAGGTTGGTCAGCGAATCAAATATCGACTGCACGAACTGGTCGGATGTGAGCCAGGCCTGGCCCAGGCTTTCGTCCCACTTGGCGCAGGGTTTGGCGGCCTGAACCGCCGCCAAATCGCCGCCTTTGGCCATTTCGGCCGCGACGTTGGCGCGCGCCCGGGTCAGCATGACCAGGTATTCGGTCAGCTGTTCCTTGTTGACCAGGGGGCCGTGGCCGGGAATGACCTGCGTCTCGGCATCGCAGAGAGTGATGATATGTTCGACGCCGGCGATCATGCCGTCGACGCTGCCACCAGCTGCGGTGTCGATGTATGGGTACAGACTGAAGAACACGACATCGCCCGCGTGAATGACATTGGCCTGGGGAAAGTGCAACACGCCATCGCCGTCGGTGTGGGCGTGGGGCACATGGAAGGCCACGATTTGCTGGCCGTTGTGGTGGAAGGTCAGCGAGTCGGTGAATGTGATGTTGGGCAGGGCGCCGGGGGCGACCGCTTCCGCTGTTGATCCGAGCAGGGCGGAGGTCTGGTCAACGGAGAGGCGGCGGCGCACGTTGGTGTGGCTGACGAGGTGGCTGCCCATCTGGCCCAGGCTCTCGTTGCCGCCGGTGTGGTCGCCGTGGTAGTGGGTGTTGAAGACGAAGCCGACCGGTTCATCCGAGACTGTGGCCACCGCGGCAATGATTTTTTCGGTCAGCGGGGCGTACTGGTCATCGATGAGGAAGGCGCCGTCGGAGCCTACGCAGAGGCCCATGTTGCCGCCGGCGCCGGTCAGCATGTAGAGGCCGTGACCGAGGTCCGTGGTTTTGATCTCGACTTTGTCGAAATCTCCCTGGGCCTGGACCTGGGGGCTGGAAAGGGCCAGGGCGGCCAGGCAGGTCAGCAGCAGGATGGAACGACGAGTCATGAAAAACCTCATTTGGAGCGGGTTCAGGGCCGATGTGGGCCGGTTTGAGGCGGTAGAGTTTATGAAACCTATTAACATTTTCATTTTTTGGCCCCTTTTTTTGGAAATCCCACTATAATTGTGGGAACAAATCGAGTGGCCCCGGGTATCCCGGCTTGGCTCTCAAACCAAAGAATGAACCCCTGGATCTCAGATTTTGAATCTTGGATCTTACCAAAGGATGAATAGGAACATGACGACCACCAAACGCATCTTCGCCGTGGCCCTGCTGATTGCTGTGACCATGATTGCTTCGCTGGCCATGGCCGGCGACAAGCCCTGCGACAAGAAAGCTTCCTGCGACAAGACGGCCACCGCTGCCAAGGCCGCTTGCTCGGCTGAAGCAAAAGCTGCTTGTGCCACCAAGACCGATGCTGAAAAAGCTGCCTGCAAGACTGCCTGCGCCACCATGACCGACGCCGAAAAAGCCGCTTGCAAGACCGCTTGCGAAGCCAAGGTTGCTGCTGGCAAGGGTGCCTGTGACGCCACCGCCAAGGGAGCAAGTGTCAAGGCTGCCAGCGCCAAGCCCGGCTGTGACGCCAAGGCCGCTTGCGGCACCAAGGTTGCTGCCAAGGGTGCCTGCAGTGAGAAGGCCACCGCCAAGACGGCTGCCGTCAAGGTTGCCGCCAAGCCCTGCTGTGACAAAGTTGGTTGCGACAAGCCCGCAGCCACCAAGGTTGCCGACAACAGCAAAAGCGAATAAGGCTTCCGGTTCGCCGGATAGTCAGTGAAAAGGCACCCTGCAAAGGGTGCCTTTTTCATACCTTGTGCTTGTTCGTATCGATAGACAGTGCTTCCGCTGACAGGCGGTTCCGGCTATGATCTTCCTGTCACGAAACCGGTGCCCCACACCCGGGAGAAAGATTTGAGCCCACAAAACAAATCAGGGTCCGCAGGGGCCCTGCTGATCCGGCCCACCTTGAAAATCGCCGGCGGGTTCATCTCCGTCTGCCGCGTCGACGGGGAATTGAACGAGACCGAGATGCGCAAGCTGGATGTGACCGGCGCACCGGATCACGAGTGGCCCGGGCTGTTCAAATTGATTGAGAAGGAACTGGCCAAGGGGCAGCGGCAGTTCATTCTGGACCTGCAAAAAGTGCCCTGGATGAATTCGCGCGGACTCGGCCGCCTGATCGAAATGTGGAAGCTGATCGGTGATGCCGGAGGGCAGGCGGTTCTGGTTTGCGTGCCGGGGCGCATCCTCACCATCCTGGAAATCTCCCAGGTCAATCTCATCATGAACCCTGTGCTAACGCTGCACGAAGCCGTGCAGGTCCTCAACGAAAAATCCTAGCGCAGGAACAACAAGCCCCCACCGACCACGGCCACCACGATGCCGCCCAGGCTGAGCACTGAAGGCCGATCCCGATACACCAACCAGGCCGGCAGCACCACGAAAATCGGCACCATGCCCAGCAGGACCTGGGCGATGCCGGCGTCGGTATTGCGGATGGCGATCAATGAAATCCAGACCGAGATGTACGGGCCCATGAGAATGGCGACCAACAGGGCACCGACTCCGCGGCGGTCCTGCATGCGTTGGCGGATGTCGGCGAAACTCTGGCGGGGCAAGACGACGATCCAATAAACGATTGTGGCCCAGAAGAGGCGGATTAGGGTGGCGCCCAGTGGGTCCAGGCCGGTGCTGCCCGTGGTTGTGCCCATCATGCCCATCTTGGCGAATACACTGCCCAGACCCTGACCCAGGGAACCGACCAACGCCAGCAGGATGCCCATACGAAAAACGGACTTGCTGAGGGTGCCGAAAGTGCCGGTGCCGGTGCGGGCGCTGTTGGCGGTGACCACGCCGCCGATGATCAACACGATGCCCACCAGGGCCCACAGGGCCAGGCGTTCGCCCAATACCGACCAGGCTACGATGACGGTGAAAACCGGAGCCAGCGCCATCATGGTCATGCTGCGGCGCGGGCCGATCAGAGTGAAGGCCTTGAAAAGCGCCGAGTCGCCGATGGCCAGGCCCACCACGCCGCTCAGGCCAATCCAGAACTGGTCCTGCAAGGCCAGATCGGTGGGCCACCAGGTGCCGGTGACCACGCGGTGGGTCAGCGCGAGGCAGAGGGCGGCGCCGGGCAGGCGAAACAGGTTCACCACCGTGACACCGAGGCGGCGTCCGGCGGTGGTGAAGAAGACACTGGTCCACGAGAAGATGAAGGCCGCCAGCAGGGCCATGATTTCGCCGAAGTGTGTGGTCAACAGAGGGCCTGTCCGGGTTGCAGAGAATTCAGTGTTGGCGATTTCTAATCAACGTACACGAATGTCGGTGGCTCGAAGCCGTTGAAACGTGTGGCTTCACTGTAGGTGTAGGCGCCCATGCTGCTGGCGATCAACAGGTCGTCCAGGTGCATCTCCGGCAAGGTGACCGGGGTGATGTGGCCTTGACCATCGCGCGAAAAAACATCAATGGAGTCGCAAGTCGGGCCGGCCAGAACATAGGGCGTGTCCGGGCCCGTGGTATTGGTGCGCAAAGGATACTGGGCCTGGTAGAGCAGCACTTCCAGGAAGCTGCCGTAGGTGCCGTCGTCAAAATAGAGCCAGTTCTGGCTCTGCCTAACCGATTCGCTGATGACCTTGGTGACGAGGATCATCGCATCGCCGACGATGGCGCGGCCGGGCTCGGCGACCAACTGGGTGGACTGGTCGAAAAGGCGGTGGAAATGCGAAGTGATCACCTTGCAGGTGGCGTCGATGTCGATGGTTTCGTTGCCGTAGCGCACGGGGAAACCACCGCCGATGTCGACGGTTTCGAGCTCCATGCCGGCGGCCTTGGCGGCGTCAAAAACCAGGCGCGTGGTTTCCAGGGCTTCGACCCAACGCTGGTTGTCGAGGCATTGGCTGCCCACGTGAAAACTGATGCCACTGGGCACCAGGCCGGCGTCACGGGCGGCCCTCAGCAGGGGCACCGCTTCTGCTGGCAGGGCACCAAACTTGTCACTCAGATGGGCCACGCTGCCGTGATTGGAAACCGCCAGACGCAGGTGCACCTTGGTGCCGGGAGCGTGGCGCGCGATCTGGGTGATTTCCGAGAGATTGTCGAAAGTGAAATCGTCCAGGCCGATGCCGTGGGCGTAGGCGATGTGTTTGGGGTCTTTGACCGTATCGGCAAAGATGAGGTCGCGTTGCGGGTTGGCGCCGGCGTTGATGGCCGCCTGGATTTCGCCTTTGGAGGCCACGTCGAAGCCCGCCCCGGCCGCTTTCAGGATTTCGAGAATACCGGAGTGGGGGTTGGCCTTGGTGGCGTAGAAAATCTTGGCCGCGGGCAGGCCATTGTTCAGGCGTTCGAAGTTGGCAACAATCTGCTGGCGGCTGACAATGTAGAGCGGTGTGCCGTGGGCGCGGACCAGATCTTCGATCTGGCCGAGGGACAAATCATTGGGGTTCATGCGGGGTCCTTCACGGTGCCGGCCATGTCCACCAGTTCGCTGAGGGTGGGAAAGGTGTAGCCTTCGGCCAACAACTCGTCGGTGAACGTATCTATGGCCTGCAGGGTTTGCTGCCGGCTGGCCCCGATGCGCCAACCGCCATCATGCAGGATGATGATGGCGCCGGGCTCGAGGCGGCGGCGCAGGCGGCGCAGGATCACTTCGACACCGGGTTGCCGTGAATCCTGGGGGTGGATGCTGCCGATCACTGGTTCGTAATCCAGGTTGCGCGCCACGCTCAGCACCCGGTCGCTGACCCAGCCCATGGGTGGGCGCATGAAACGGGGTTGCTGGCCCGTGACGCCTTCGACCAACTTGCCGCAGACTTTCAACTCACGGGCGATCAAGGCATCCGGCAGGGCAGACAAGGGCACATGGTGGTCGCCGTGGTTGCCGATCTCGTGGCCCTCGGCGTGGGTGCGGGCCAGGATGTCCCGGTAGCGGCGCACGCGACGTCCCACTACGAAAAAAGTGGCCTTCAGGCCCTTGGCCGCCAGCATGTCCAATAGCCAGGGCGTGTGGCGGGGGTGGGGGCCGTCGTCGAAGGTCAGGGCCACGGCCTTGTGTTCGGTCGCCACCTGGCACAGCAGGCGGCGGGACAGGTAGTCCCGTACCGATGACACATCCAGCAGGCTGGGGCTCATGAAGTCTCCTCAGAAGATGTCGTGCGCAAAGTCGCCATATATTCTGCCATGGCCGCATCCAGTTCCTTGATCAGGGCCCGGCGTTGGCGGCGCATATCGCTGATGCGCAAACCGTGTACGAGTTCCAGCCAGGCCAGGCGCAGCATCTGCCGGCGCCGTGTAATGTAGCGAAAATATCCCCGCGCGAACAGGCCGGCCGGCGGCAGGGCCAGCATCAGCAGTCCGGCGCCCATGGTATTGAGTGGGCCCCAGGCCAACCGGAACATCCAGATGTACCAGGGAATGAAGAGCAAACTGCCCAATATAAACTGGGTGAAGTGGATCTTGGTGCGGTCGGCGGCCACACGCCGGGTCACCAGATCAGTCAGTTTGTAGGGCAGGTAGTTGCCCAGCAAACCCAGCACCGCCCAGGGCAAGCCGGCCAGGCCCATGCCCACGATGCGGCCCATCTCCTTGCGCATGCCCGGGCCCTGCTCGTCCCGCAGCATGTTGTCCTTCAGCTTCATCACCTTGCACATGGCGTTGTAGCGGCGCAGGCGGCGCGAAAGGCCCCACAGCACTTCCGGATTTGTGGCCTGAAAATAGTCCAGAGCTCGTCCAAATTCGCGGCTCACCGTCTGGCTTTTCTGAAAATCGGTGCGGCCCGGGATGTTCACTTCCGAGCGGCACATCAGTTCAGCGCGGTAGATCTCCTCTATGTCGCGGACCAATTGCTCGCTTTCGGATTCCTTCACATTGACGACCTGGAGTTGCAGGGATGTCTGCAGGTCGGTCGTCAGCGTAACACCGGCGGCGACGGGGTCGGCTTCATACTGGGCACGATATTCGCCGGGCAACAGAGATGGCCCAAACCGAATCAGCACCCGGCTGCGAAAGCGGTTGACGCTCTCGAAATTCATGCCCACCGGCACGATTTGCACGCCCAGATCCCAGCCAGCCTCCGCTTCGGCGCCCAGGGCAATGCGCGCAGTGCCGGTTTTCAGTTTCTGCACCCGCCGCTCTTCGGCACTGGTGCCTTCGGGGAAAATGCCGATGGCTCCACCCTCGTTCAACACGTCATGGCAGGCGGCGAACATGGCAGTGTTGGCATCAGCTGCGCCGACAACATCCTTGGCCCGGTAGATGGGAATCACACCGCTGTTGCGCAGGAACCAGGACTGCCCCTTTTTTCGGAACAGCCCGCTGTGGGCCAGAAAATGCAGCATGCGGCCAGTGCCGTGGCCGAGCACCAGGGCGTCGGTGATGGAGTGAGGGTGGTTGCTGGCGAAAATCACCGGGCCGCGCTCAGGAATGTTGCCCCGTCCGGCCACCTCGATGCTGCCGAAGTAGCCGCGCATGCCGATGTTCACCAGCACCCGCGAGATCTGGTATAGCAGCGGCGTGTGCAGCGAGGGCCATTGTCTGCCGGTCACGGGGGTGCTCAATAGCCTGCCGCCTGTCCGTCTTTGCGTGATTCCGAGGCGCCAAAATAGATGCCCTTGTTCACATCCAGCAGGATGCCCTGATACCCGCCATAACTGCCGACGTTGATCTCCAGTTTGTGCCCCCGCTGAACCAACTCACGGCGCACCTGATAGGTGATGTCCGACTCCAGGGAAACCACGCCACCGTTAGTCATGGCCTGGCCCGTGGGTTCGCTGCTGCCGGTGTGCAGGATGCGTGGCGCGTCGCCGGCCTCCTGCAGGTTCATGCCGAAGTCGACCAGGTTGATGATGACCTGGGCGTGGGCCTGGGGCTGGGTCGCGCCGCCCATGACACCAAAGGCGAGGCGGAAGTCGTCGCCGATGTTGGCGAAGGCCGGAATGATCGTATGGAACGGCCGCTTGCCCGGGGCATAGGTATTGGCCTCGCCTTCAGCCAGATTGAACAACTCGCCGCGGTCCTGCAAGCCGAAGCCCAGTCCCTTGGGGCACACGCCGCTGCCCATGCCGCGGTAGTTGCTCTGGATCAGCGAGACCATGTTGCCATCCTTGTCGGCCGTCGTCAGGTAGATCGTATCGCCGGCATACAGGGCCGGATTGCCCGCATCCAGGCGGCGGGCCGCGCGGTCCTTGATCAGCAACGCGCGCTCGGCGGCGTATTCCTTTGAGATCAAACCCTCCACGGGGACATCAGCAAAGTCCATGTCCGCGTAGAATTTGGCGCGGTCTTCAAAAGCCAGCTTTTTAGCCTCAACAAAGGTGTGCACGTAGTCGGTGCTGCCGAAACCCATGGCCTGCACGTCGAAGGTTTCCATGATGTTGAGGATCTGCAAGGCGGCGATGCCCTGGCCATTGGGCGGCAATTCCCAGACCTCGACGCCGCGGTAGTCGGTCTTCACCGGGTCGACCCATTCGCTGCGGTGGTTGGCCAAATCTTCGACGCTCAGGAAGCCGCCGGCGTCCTGCACGGTCTGGGCGATGACCTGTGCCATCTCGCCCTTGTAAAAAGCGTCGCGACCTTTGCGGCCGATTTTTTCCAGGGTGTCGGCCAGTGGCTTGTTGACCCAGATGTCGCCTTTGCCGGGAGCCTGGCCATCGTTGGTGAAGGTCTCCAGAAAATTTGCGTGGTCCTTGCGGGTCGGCACACTCATCTGCCAGTAGTGGGCGATCAACTCGGTGACGGGGAAACCTTCGCGGGCATAACCGACCGCCGGCGCCAGGACCTGCTTCATGTCCAGCTGGCCGAATTTTTCGTGCAGTTCAAACCAACCGTCGACACAACCGGGCACCGTGATGGGGAGGGGGCCGTAGGGCGGTACATATTTCAGGTCGCGCTGCTGGAATTCGGCCAGGGTCAGGCTCTGGGGCGAGCGCCCGCTGGCGTTCAGGCCGTGCAATTTTTCGGACTTGGCGTCCCATACGATGGCAAACAGGTCGCCACCGATGCCGTTGCCCGTGGGTTCCATGAGGCCGAGGGCGGCGTTGGCGGCAATGGCCGCATCCACCGCGCTGCCGCCCTGCTTGAGAATGTCCAGGGCGATCTGGGTGGCCAAAGGTTGGCTGGTGGCCGCCATGCCGTGCTGGGCGATGACTTCGCTGCGGGTGGCGAAATCGTGGCCGGTGATGCGGTCGGCGCCCATCGCTGGCGAGAGAAAAGCTGTTGAGAGCAAAACAGTGATAAACAGGAACCCCGGCAGTAGGCTCTTGTTCATGGGGGCACAGTAGGGCATGATGGCTCTTCTCCAGCTTGGGACAGGTCTATTCTTCATAGGCCGGGATCATAGCCCATTGCCGCCACGGAGTCTTCTTATTAGACATTAAAGAAATTGTGGAAGGACAACGATGCGGACAATTCGCAAAATCGTGCTGATGATCGGGTTGAGCCTGAATCTCACCGGTGCGGGCTTGGCCCAGGACACCGCACAGGATTTCGACCTGAATGAATTCGAAGGTTCGGTGGTCCTGGTGGACTTCTGGGCCTCGTGGTGTGTGCCCTGCAAACATTCGCTGCCCTGGTTGAACGCCATGCAGGAGAAATATGGCGAGCAGGGCCTGCAGATCGTGACGATCAATCTGGACAAGAAACCGGCGGCGTCCAAAAAAATGGCCGGAACCCTGGCTGAAGGTATCCGGCAGTTCAGCGATCCGGCCGGTGATTTGGCTGCCCGCTACGAACTTGAAGGCATGCCGAGTTCTTATCTTTACGACCGCACCGGCCGGTTGATTGAAAGTTATGTGGGATTTCTGAAAGACGCCGGCAAGAAACACGAGGCGGAAATTGAAGCCGCCCTGGAAGGAAAACAGTGATGACAAGGTTTAGGGAAATGCTGCGCGCCGGAGGCCTGTTTGTCTTGGCTGGCGCCCTGCTCAGCGGGGCGACCGGATGCGCCAACCTGGGGGTCAAGCCCTGGGAACGTGATCTGCTGGCCGAACCCGGCATGGAGATCGATCCGGATGTGGTGATCACCGCGCTTGACGAGCACATCTACTTCAGCAAGGAAGCTTCGACCGGTGGCCTGGGCACTGCTGGGGGTGGCTGTGGCTGCAATTAATAAAGTGGGCGCCGTGCGCTCGGCCATCGTGGGCGCCTGTGGCCTGCTCGGGCTCGGCGGTGCCGTCGCTGAAGCCACCGAGGTGAAGACGGCGATCCTGGGTTACAAGGAGCCTGACCGGGTGCGCGCTTTTGAGGCCATCATCGACGGCAAGCACGACTTCGCCAACGGCAAGATTTTCAATTTCCGTTTTGTGTACGACGCCCTGACCGGCGCTTCGGCCACCGGCGCGGCACCGGCTTCGTTCACCCAGACCTTCACGCGTCCTTCGGGCGAGGGTTCGTACCAGGTGGCGCCCGGCGAGACGCCGCTGGACGATACCTTCCGCGATACCCGCCTGGCGCTGAGTGC
>DAOVTU010000339.1 GCA_030632925.1 Candidatus Krumholzibacteriia bacterium
GATAAAAACGGCTTCGCGGTCAAAAATATCTATGGCGGGGTCCGTCACTTCGCCGTGCGCGAGCAAGGGCAATCCGGCTTCAGCCATGGCCGATAGGGCGGGATCGGCTTTCAGGATGTCCGTCACGCCTGCCGCCGAATTTGTCGTGGCCCCGGCCGGATACAGCTTCAGGGCGTGCACATGACCACTGGCCTTGGCCGTGGCGATCTCTTCGGCGGTGGTCGAATCGGTCAGGTACAGGGTCATCAGCGGTGCAAAATCACAATCATCCGGCACTGCCGCCAGGATGCGCTCCCGGTAGGCCATCGCCATCGCCGTTGTGGTCACCGGCGGTTGCAGATTGGGCATGATGACCGCCCGCCCAAACTGGCGTGCACTGTGGGGCACCACCGAGTCGAGGGTGGCGCCGTCACGCAAATGCAGGTGCCAGTCGTCGGGGCGTTTGAGAGTCAGGGTCATGACGCCATCCTGTTCGTTCAACTTCAGTCGTACCATTTCAGGGGCACCGCGAGGACCGTTTCACCGGCGGCGGCGCCGTCGCTGTCAGCCGGGATTTCCAGCAGCGCCGTGGCCAGGGCCAGCCCGCTGAGCATGTGCGAACCCTGCCCTGATAACTGGTCGGCGGTCAATCCTGGCTCCACGCTCGGGTCAAACCTAAGAATCCCGCGCAGCCAATTCAACCGTCCCTTTTTCTTGCCGGTCGATTGGTTCAGTTTCACGGGCACCATGGGGGCGGTCGGCAATGGCCCACCCATCATGCGCACCAAAGCGGGTTTGACCAATTGGTGGTACGAAACCAGGGCCGAAACCGGGTTGCCGGGCAAGCCAAATACAGGCGTGCCTTCAGGTCCGAGGCCAAACAGGTTGGGCTTGCCGGGCTTGACGGCCACCTTGGCAAACAGGTCGCGCACCTGCAGGGCGGCGCGGCATTCGTGCACGTAGTCGTAGTCGCCGACCGAGGCGCCGCCGACGGTGATCAGCACATCGCTGTCCTTCAAACCGGCAGCCATGGCTTCGCGCAGGGCTGCGGGGTCATCCACTACTCGTGCGTGATTCACTTCAACCAGGCCCAGGGCGCGCAGGGCCGCGACCATGGCCGGTCCGTTGGAGTCGTTGATTTGGCCGGGGCCGGGCTTTTCACCGGGGGCCACCAATTCGTCGCCCATGGTGATGACGGTGGCCGAAGGCAGGCGCCCCACAGAAACGCTTTTGCGCCCCAAAAAGGCCAACATGCCCACCACCGGCGGCGTCACGCGGGTGCCCTCCGGCAGAATCTCGTCACCACGCTGGAATTCTTCACCCACGCGCCGGATGTGATCGCCCTCGAGAACCCGCCACGCCACAACGGCCTGCTTGTCGGTCAGGGTCACGAACTCCTTCATCACGACCGCTTCGGTGCCCGCGGGCAGGCGCGAGCCTGTAAAAACCTTGATGGTCTGGCCGGGCTTCAGTGTCAGCAGGCTTTGGTCACCGGCGGGCAGTTCGCCCACCAGCTCCAGAGTGACCGGTTTGTTTTCGCGCGCCGTTTGCACGTCCGCCATCAGCACCGCGTAGCCATCCATGGCCGACTGTTCGAATCGCGGCGAGTGGTGCAGCGCGTTGGCAGGCTCGGCCAGATAGCTACCGAGGGCCTCGGCCAGTGGCAAGACTTCGGTGCCCACGGGGTGCACATTGGCCAGGACGATCTTCAGGGCCTCGGGATAAGGCAAAAGGCGTCCGGCATCAACGAGATCGCAGCTCACTTCAGCATCCTTTCCAGTTCGTTCAGATCCGCCGGGCGGTTGATGTTCATAAAACCCAACCCGCGCGGGTCGTATTGGCGGCAGGTGTCGTCCGCAAATTTTTGATAGCCGATGGTTTCCAGGGCCCGCACCAGGGCTGTTTCGCCCTGCTCCTGGCAAGTGCGCAAGCGGGCGCCGGCGTCCACGTGGTACAGTCCGGTCAACGGCTGCAGGCGGCCTCCCCATTCGGGCACCACAGCGAGGGTCGCCGGTGTCACTTCGGCGAGCATGGCGCGTAATAAGTCGGCGCTGACCAGGGGTTGGTCGCAGGCCACGACCCAGGCCCAACCGGCCGGATGGCTTTCGCGCAAGTGATCCAAAGCCCGAATCACCCCGCGCAAAGGGCCTTCGTGAGCCGCATGGTCGTGGATGATGTTGACGTCATCTCGCCCTGTCCAGTCATCGTTCTGTTCGGCGCGCAGAACCAGCAAGGTGCCCCGGCGGGGTTGGGGCAGGCGCTGCAAAACATGGTCGACAAGACTGAGGCCCTGCCAGGTGGCGAGGCCTTTTTCCTGGCCGAAGCGGCGCGAATGGCCGCCGCCGAGAACCACGGCCGTGACTGTGGAGGGATCGGGCCTAGCCACCAATGCTGGCCATGCTTTCGAGTCCGCCGAGTTTGCTGTCTTTTTCGGCGGCGAGGCCATCTTCCAGGCGCCGACTGACGGCATCGCGCACTGCAGCGACGATTTCATCGTCTGTGCATCCAGCGCGCAACATCGCCCGCAGGTCCACCTGGGATTTGCCATAGAGACAGGTGCGCAAACCGCCGCGGGCGTCGATGCGCAGGCGGCGGCAGCTGGCGCAGAAGGTGCGGCTGTGGCCCTCGATGACGCCAACATTGCCTTTGTGCCCGTCCACGGCGAACAGCTTGTCGACCGCGCCTTCGGGGTTTTCCAACGGCTGCAATTCATAGGCCGGATGGATCAGCGCCATGATCTCATCACCGCTGATGGCCTTCAGGGGTTTGCCCGCACCATCAAAAGGCATCGGCTCGATGAAACGCACGGACATGTCCCGGTCCCTGGTCAGGGCTACAAAATCCGGGATCTCGTGCTCGTTGCGTCCGGGCAGCACCACCATGTTCAACTTCAGGCCCATGCCCATTTCCAGGATGCGGTCCATGGCGCGCAGCACTTTGTCGTGGCCATCGCGGCGGGTGATGCGGCGCCAGTTGTCGGCGTCCAAAGAGTCCAGGCTCAGGTTGATGCGCTTGACACCCGCGGCTTGCAGCGCGTCCAGGTTCTGGTCGAGCAACAACCCATTGGTGGTGAGCAGGACATCCGGCGAGGACGGCAGTTGGCGCAGGCCGGCGATGAGGTCGACAGCCCCTTTGCGCAGCAACGGTTCGCCGCCGGTGATGCGGATCTTGCGCACACCGAGGTCGGTGAAAATGGCGCCCAGGCGTTGCATTTCTTCAATGGAAAGGACGTCCTGATGGCCCACCAGCTTGATGCCTTCACTGGGCATACAATAGCGGCACCGCAGGTTACAGCGGTCCGTCACTGCGAGGCGCAGGTAGTCGAGGGTGCGACCTTGTGGGTCGCGCAGGGATCCGGCCATGGGGGCCGGGCTCGCATCGTTGGCAAGCCGGAACATGTTTTCCTTCCAAATACGGGAGCAAATTGCGCCGTTTCCCGCGCAACCGTTTCGGCCCTTCGCCATGCCCCGCTGGATGTTGAATCCAGTGAGAATTAGGCAACCGGGCTGGGAAAACTTTGACTTGTTATGTCTGGCTCCGCGTTCTCAACGCAGGAACCTCACCTCGAGCCAGTCGGCCACGATGGCCAGCGAGTCCAGAGGCAGTACGGGCACGTCCAGGTCCTGAATCACGTGATCGTTCAGATCAGTAACGACGGCCACCAGGTTGGGGTCATGGCGCTCGCCCCGGCTGAGCAGGGGTTTGTCCAATTCCGCCCGTTGGATCTCGACCTTGGGCAGGTCACTGGTTTTGTAACCTTCAACCAAAACGAGGTCCAGACCATTGAACCACTTGTGGAGGATGGTGTCCAGTTTTTCCGGGGTTTTGGGCTTCTGAACCATGGCCACCGTTTCGTCCGAAACCAGCACCATGACTTCGGCTCCGGCCTCGGTGAAGCGCCGACTGTCCTTGCCCGGGCGGTCGATTTCAAACTTGTGGGCATCGTGCTTCAAGGCTCCCACCCGGTGCCCGCGTGCGGTCAGTTCGCTGATCAGGGCCTCGACCAGTGTGGTCTTGCCGGTGCCTGAGCGGGCGATGAAAGCGACGGCGGGTGGGGGTGAGGTCTGGGGCATGAGACTCTTTCGGATCAGGGTGTGATGTAAATGATACTAATAATCGGCCACAACTACCGGTAAAAATACAGCCAACGAGCTTGCGAGTGGCAGTCAGATTGCCGAATAGAGTTCCCTTTCCCATTTCGATAATCTAATATCTCCAGAACGTGAATATTTGCAATGGGTATCGACAAGGGGGACGCATGAAATCGATTACGGGCCGCCGCCTGGCCACTGCTCTCGCCATCACACTGATTGTTCTCGCCTTTGGCTCCGTCACCAGGGCCGGCGAAATGCTGGCTGGCAATGACGAGGCCATCAAGGAAATCCTGCGCGAAACCTTGCCCATTGCTGCTGCGCAGTTTGCCAAGTTTGATAGTGATGTGGTGCGGGTCTATCACCAAAGATCCTACAATGCGGAGAAAGATGAATACACCGTCACGGAAAACAAGGTGTGGTGGGTAGGACGAGGCGAGGCCGAGGAGCTGACAAATTACGTCAAGGACTAC
>DAOVTU010000309.1 GCA_030632925.1 Candidatus Krumholzibacteriia bacterium
CACCGATGCGCGGGGCAATCGCCTGGCCCTGCGGTGGACTGCCCACGATCCCGAAGGTGTGAACCTGAATCTGAATGGACTGGACGCGGCCACTGATGTGGACGAGGCCGTGGCCATCGCCGCGACCACCGGCATGCCGCAGCAGAACTTTGTTTGCGCCGATGACCAGGGCCGCATTGCCTGGACCATTGCCGGTTCGATTCCGAATCGAGTGGGGTGGGATGGCCGCCTGCCGGTTTCCTGGGCCGATGGCACCCACCGCTGGGATGGCTATCGGGATCCCGCCGCTCAGCCGAGGATGGTGGATCCCGCCGAAGGCCGTTTGTGGTCGGCCAACAACCGGGTCACCGCGGGGGCGGACCTGGCGGTGATTGGTGATGGCGGGTATGGCCTGGGCGCCCGCGCCTTGCAAATTCGCGACGACTTGCGCGCTTTGGAAAACCCGACCGAACAGGACATGCTGGATGTGCAGCTGGATGACAGGGCGCAGTTTGTGGGCGAGTGGCGGCAACTGGCTTTGGCGGTTCTGGATCGCCGGCCACCGGTTGCCGGTTCTGCCCCAGCCGATTTTCAGCGCATCGTGAATGACGATTGGTCCGGCCGGGCCGAGCCTTCGTCGGTGGCCTACCGCCTGGCGCGCGCTTTCATGTACCAGTGCATCGACCAGGTGTACGAATTCCTGGTCAAGGGCCTCACCAGTACCGATGACAATTTCCGGCCCAGTTGGTTGCCCTACCGGCACGCGGTGACCTGGGAAATTTTGGAAGCGCGCCCGGCCCACTTGCTGCCACCGCTATATGACAGCTGGGATGACCTGCTGCTCACGGCGATCGACCGCACCATGGCCACCGCCTCCCAAAACGAGGGTGGCGTGGCCGCTTTCAATTGGGGCGCCCGCAACACCGTCCGGGTGGGGCATCCATTCACCAGGTTCCTGCCGCAGTTGTCGCGCTGGTTGGCCGCGCCGCCCGAGGCGCTGCCTGGCGATTCGTTCATGCCGCGGGTGCAGCATCGGGGCAGTGGCGCGAGCGAGCGTTTGGTGGTTTCGCCGGGGCGTGAAGAGCAGGGCATTTTCCACATGCCCGGTGGCCAGAGTGGCCATCCGCTGTCGCCGTTTTTTCTGGCGGGGCATGAGGATTGGGCGGCGGGGAATGCCACGCCATTGTTGCCTGGGGCCGAGGTCTATCGCCTGGAATTGGTGCCGGCGGATTAGGCAAAAAACAGATAACTGACCAATATCGCTGCGGTTATGCCCGCAAAATCCGCCGCCAACCCGCACACCACCGCGTGCCGCGTGCGCCTGATGCCGACCGCGCCAAAATACACAGCCAACACGTAGAACGTGGTCTCGGTGCTGCCCTGCACCACACTGGCCAGGCGTCCGGCAAACGAATCGGCGCCGTGGGTCTGCATGGTTTCAATCATCATGCCGCGGGCACCGCTGCCGCTCAGGGGTTTCATCAGGGCGGTGGGCAGGCCTTCGATCCAGGCGGTGTCCACGCCCACAGCGGCCACGCCCGAACGCATGCCATCGAGCACCAGGTCCATGGCCCCGCTGGCCCGAAATACGCCGATGGCCACCAGCATGGCGACCAGATAGGGGATGATGCCGATGGCCACCTGGAAGCCTTCCTTGGCTCCTTCTATAAAACTGTCGTAGAGATTCACGCGGCGCTTCAATCCGGACACCATGAAGGCGATGATCACGCCGAAAATCAGGAAGTTGGCCAGTATTGACGACTGCGCTTCCATGGTGGCCTGGTCCAGGCGGCTGAAGTAGGTGACCAGCCCCGCGATCAGGGCGGTGATGCCGCCGAGGTAGCCGAGCACGACCGGATTGAAGAGCCGGATTTTCTGGAAAAACGAAGTTGTTATCAAGCCCACCAGCGTGCTGCAATAGGTGGCGATCAGAATGGGCAGAAAAATATCGGTCGGGTCGGCGGCGCCCATCTGGGCCCGGTAGGTGAAAATCGTGACCGGGATGATGGTCACGGCCGAGGTGTTGATCACCAGGAACAAAATCTGATCGTCGCTGGCGGTGTCTTTTTCCGGATTCAGGGTTTGCAGTTCCTTCATGGCCTTCAGGCCCAGAGGCGTGGCGGCGTTGTCCAGGCCGAGCATGTTGGCCGCCATGTTCATCACGATGCTGGCCGAGGCGGGGTGGCCTTCAGGCACGCCGGGAAACAGGCGCCGCAGCAAGGGGCCGAACAAGCGCGCGAGCACATCCACGGCGCCGCCCTTTTCGCCGATGCGCATGATGCCCAGCCAGAGGCACATGACACCAGTTAAGCCGAGGGCGATTTTGAAGCCGGTTTCGGCCATGTCGAAGGTGCTGCCGACGATGTCGCGCCACACTTCGGGGTGGCCGGTGGCCGCGCGCACGACCGCTGCCACGAAGCCGCCGAGGAAAAAGAAGGTCCAGATCCGGTTGAGCATTTGTACTCCGGGGGTGGCCGCCTGAGGCGCGGCCCGTTAGTATAATTGCAGGCTGGATTTAAAATAGCGGGCGCACCCGCATGTGTATATGGAATTTCAAAGGTCGTTCTCATGAGTGTTGTGTGGTCTGGAACCCTGAAGAAGATGCGTGTTGAAGCGGCCGTACCTGTGGCCTATTACCTGAGCGATGGCTGGTGGGAGGCTGACAAACGGGGGCCCGAATGCCACCTGAACCCTTATTTGGGGCAGAATTTGACCATCAACTTTACGGGTGAGATCCACTGCACAGCCTGTGGGCGCAAAACGAAGAAGACCTTCAACCAGGGCTTTTGCTACCCGTGTTTCCAGAACCGGCCCGAGGCCGATATCTGCATCGTGCGGCCCGAATTGTGCCATCACGGCGTGCTGGAAGACCCGTGCCGGGATGAAAATTTTGCCCAGACGCAGTGTTTTCAGCCGCACATTTTGTATTGCTCGCTCACCAGTGGCGTGAAGGTGGGGATCACCCGTGAGCCCAATGTTCCTTCGCGCTGGATCGACCAGGGTGCGGTGGCGGCAATTCCGGTGGCGAAATTGCCCAACCGACGTGAAGTGGGGTTGGCCGAAAAACGACTCAGCGACGCCGGCTTTGCCGACAAGACGCATTGGACGAAAAACCTGAAGGGCAATCCCGAGGGATTTGATTTGCGCGCTACCAGCGAAGAAGTGGTGGCCTCGCTGACTGAGTGGGGCGTCGAAGGGGTATTGTCCGAGCTGGAGCGCCTGGAGCACACCTTCGAATATCCCGTGCTGACTTGGCCAACCAAGGTGAAGAGTTTCAACCTCGACAAGGACCCGGTCGCGGGCGGCCTGTTGCAGGGAATCAAGGGGCAGTACCTGATGTTCGAAGGTGGCGTGATCAACCTGCGGAAATATACGGGGTATCGGGTTGAGGTGAAGGTGGAGTAGTCTTCACTGCCAACCCACAGATCTCAGAGGGGGAGTCCATGTCCAACCGGTTGCTTGTTGTCGTCACATGTGTCCTGATTTTTGCGATCAGTTCCGGCGCAGCTTTCGCCTACGTTGGTGATAAGGACCACCTGCAAACGGCCCTGGATTTCTGGCGCAACGGCGACCTCGAAAGTGCGGCCGAACATTTCGAACAGGCCCTCGTGGCCAACCCCGACGATGCCGATGTGCTGGCCTGGATGGCCGAGTCCCTGCGGCGTGAGGGCCAATATGTCAACGCCGCCAACTACGCCCAGATGGCCCTGACCGTCGATCCGGACCACGCTTTTGCCATGTCGGTGCTGGGCGATCTCTACAATCCCCAATTTGTCGGGGCCCGCTCCCTGCAGGATCTGGACGATTCGCTGCGCATGTACCGCGCGGCCCTGGACATTGACCCCTATGATTGCCAGGCGCTGCTCGGGCTCTTTGTCTGGTCGATGAACAGGGAAGACCAGGAGACGGCGAGTGTGTGCCTGCTCGCCATGGATGAATCCGGGTTGTGGCCCGACAGCATCCAGGCCCTGGCCCGGTGGGTGCTGGAGAGCGCGCCGGAAGGAGCGATTCTGGTGCTCAGCGGCGACAGCGATGCCTATCCCATCTGGGCTTTGCAGGAACGTGGAATCAGGACAGATGTGTTGATTTGCCACCAGAGCCTGCTGAATCATCCGGACTATCGCAAGGTGGCCAAGAAGGCTGGCGTTCCACTGCCCGCCGGGAAAATGAAGCACATCAAAATCCCGGGCGAAGGCCTCGTTATGGTCTCCAAACAAGTGCTCAAGCACCTGATCCATCTCAACCGTGACGGGGACCTTGGCCGCCCACTGGCCTTTGCCATCACGGTGTCGAGTGCAAATTTGCCACCGGGAACCTTCGACGAGTCCTATCTCAGGGGTGGCGCGTGGGTGCATGACCCGGCTGGAGAAATTTCCGATATCGATGTCGAGGCGACCCGCCCGTTGATGGAGTTTGCTCCGCCCGAGGTGGTGTCGGGCACCTGGATCAGCCTGCGGGAAAGAAGCCCGGTTCGATTGTCGAGCAACAAAACGTTGCGATTCAATCCGATGAACGTGGTCGTACGGGCTTTTCGGGCCGCCTATATGGCCGAACAATACGAGATGGCCGATTGGTATCGGGACCTTTACGACGCGTACCGGCGCGGGTTGGGTCCGTTCGCCAATGGGGACGATTTCTTCAAGCGGTTTGACGAGTTGCCGGCGCTTGAGAGTTCTGAAGATTAGCCGCGCTGCCAAGTCTGCCTAGGGAGCCTCTGGCGCCACAAACTCCACAATGCCCTCTTCGGCCACGGCGCCCGGTGCCGCCTGGTACATCACCCAATCTTCACGAAAATCCCGCGCCACGGTCACTGCC
>DAOVTU010000511.1 GCA_030632925.1 Candidatus Krumholzibacteriia bacterium
ACGATTCCACCGCCTGCCACGTCTTCACCTTGCATCGCGGTTGTTCCATCCTCAGCTGCTCCCAGTTCCACGACGGCATCGGCGGGCACCCCATCGGCTGGGCAGCGGGCAGCAGCCACGGCACCGAAGCGGCCACCAACGGTTCCGAATCCTGCACCACCTGCCACGGCGCCGACTACCTCGGCGGCTGGTCCGGCACCTCATGCTTCCAGTGCCACGACGGCCCCAACGGCGGCCATCCGGCCGGATGGGCCGATGCGGCCGAGCACGGCATGACCGTGCGCCTCGGCGGCTCCAGCGACTGCACCCAGTGTCACGGAATCGATTATCAGGGTGGTTCCGCAGGCGTGAGTTGTTACCAGTGCCACGATGGACCTGGCGGGCATCCGGTCGGATGGCCAGCCGGAAGCGACCACGGCACACCAGTCATCATCGACGGCGCCATCAGTTGCCAGGACTGCCACGGCAGCACCTACACCGGCGGCTGGAGCAGCGTCTCGTGTTATACCTGCCACGATGGGCCGGGCGGACATCCGACCGGATACCGTTCGTCCAGCCGGCATGGGCCGGATGCCGAGGCGGGGCTGCATGCTTGTTCGGTGTGTCATGGGGCGGATTATCTGGGGGATTGGACCGAAGTGAGCTGCTACCAATGCCACGACGGACCGAATCCCTAACAGGCTGGCAGTTGGCCAATAACAACAAGACATGAAAAAGGGGCCGGTGATTCACCGGCCCCTTTATTTTTGGACAGCAGTCCGCCCCTCTACTGCGCAGCCGCCCACGCCTGGCCTATTTCCGACATACAGAAATCAGAATAGAACTCATCGACTGCCAGAACCTCCGGGTCAAATTCGTAGCCAAAAACGGCCTTGAGTGCCTCAAGTTCGTCAGCGATGATCTGGAAATCCTCTTCCACAATGGCGATGGAGATGAGGGACCAGTAGGATTCTTCAAGCCCAGGTTCGGCTTCCCTGGCAGCCAGGGCATATTTTTTGGCCCGCCGATAGTCTCCCTTGGCAGCCAGCGCGTTGGCCTTCATGGCGACCAGCAAAGGGTCTCCGCCAAGGTGACGATTCAGCTTGTCGAGTGTCATGATGACGGCATCATAATCTTCGCGCAGGTATTCGAAGTCGATCGCCATCAGAAGCCAGGCCGGGTCTTCCGGATACTGTTCGCCAAACGCTTCCATCGCCTCGAAGTAAAGCTCATCACTCAATCGTGCCGCAATGGTGACATGCATGATCATGAACGATTTTTGACGGCGAAAATCATCAGGCAAATCCACAAATCGACCGTTGGCTTCTTCGTACAAGCCACTTCTTACAAGGTTGGCGATCTCCCGCAATTCGGACAGGCTCTCCAGGTACTTGCGGTCCCGTCCAAGCACTTTGTTGACCACCCCCTGCTGCGAAGCAAGAGTCTGATTGAAAACTTCACGCATCGTTGCCGTGACATACTCACCAGCCATATAAATGTAGTCATCTACGATCAGGATCTGCCCGTCACTTGTGCGCTTGAGGACAAAGTCATGATAGTTGAAACCATTGTCGCCATTGATTCGAAACAGGGCGTAGGGTCGGCCGTCGACTTCGTGCACTCTCAGCAGGTCAAAGGTTGAATATTCGCCAATGGTGTTACCAACTATCTCACTGAGACCTCTCTTGCCCAGCCCTTCTTCAAATCCTTCGCAGAACTTGCCAACTTCCCCGGTTCGGTCCGAACAGTCCCTGGTAACTTCGGCTAAAAACACATCCATGTCGGAGTGATCATTGATGAACTCGTAGTTGCCATCCGAAACCGCCGCCCACAATTCATAGGCGAACTGCTCGTACTCTTCTGCATGCTCCATGGCCACCACCGGTCCAGCCAACAGACAGATCAATAGCGAAACCCATACCAGGAATTTCATATTTGCCCCCTTGTTTCTCAAATTTTCCGCCCACGGTCGAATCCAAGAATTTCATCTTCTCCGACCTATTTTTCCGTGCCGTCCTGTAGCTCCCGATACTCATTCAACTCCCGCATCCGCCGCCGAAACTTATAAGGAGCCTCAAACGCCACCGGCCCCACCTCGCGCGACGCCGCCAAAACCGCCTCCGAAGCCTCCGGCAAACCATTATCCCCATAGTGGCTAACAGTCTCTGCCGCAAACCCCGCCTTAACCACCAAAACCGAATAATTGCGCCCGTTGACAAAAAGATAACCCAAAGTGCGCCCATAACCGTCAGGCTCAGCCGACCGCAGCAACTCCACGGTCTCAGCCATGGCAAAAACGCCCTTGGCAAAAGCCGTCGCCTCGGGGCCATAGGGCTGGTCGTCGTACCAACCCATCGAGTGATGGGCCACCTCAGGCGTATCGATGCCCAGGATGCGCACGCGTTCCTTGTCCTCATCGCTCCAGCGGATAACGACCGTGTCGCCATCGCCCACATCAATCAAGGCTGGGTCGACGGGGACCTTTTCGAGGCTGGTGCGAACTGGTGCGCTGTCTTCAGCGAAGACCTGAGTGGCCACCAACAACAGAATCAACAGAACGGCGTGACGGGTTTGACGCAAGAGCATAAGAACCTCCATGAAAACGCAGGTGTACCGGATCAATGTATGCCAAAGAATATAGCAGGCGGAGACCGAGCAGGGTAGCCGGACAAAAAAAGGCCGGCCAATCATCGATTTGCCGGCCCCAACATCACTTTCGAGCACGGGCTCACTCGTAAGTGATAACGGCCCCCAACCCCTTGATGACATGAGGGCTGTCGATCACTGCTGCGCCGCCGGAAACGACATTGGTGGACCCGGCCTGAAGCACAAAGGTGACATCATCCGGCGCATCAAGCAACGCTGCAGCCAGACTGAGGTAGGGCGAGGAAGGTGTCCCGTCGCCAGAGGAATTGCTGGACCCGACAAAACGCACCGAATACACAGGGGCTATTTCGGTCACATGGTGCAGATTCAGGTAGTAGTCCAAATTGACATCGTCGAGAGTGAACCATCCGATGGAGTCCACGCCCCAGCCCAGATTCAACATGAAGATTTCCACACCCGAAGTGATGTCATACCCGAACACGACCCAGGCATGTCCCCCACCCGTTGCATTTTGGGCCCTGAAGATGAGGGGGCGTGACCAGGAAAGATCTTCAATCATCACCTGGGAATTGTGGGCGAGGTATCTCATATCCGTGTCGTATTTGAAATATCCGGGCATGCGCAATGGAACATCGGCAGTGGTAGCCAGTGAAACGTATCGACCCCAGTTCATGTCCACGGCGCAGGCCGCATGAAGACCAAGTCTGGCCACTTCCAGATCCCCCGCGTCGATACCATCGGAAGCAAAGTGCTCATCCTGCATCGCGTCCCAGTCGTAGT
>DAOVTU010000475.1 GCA_030632925.1 Candidatus Krumholzibacteriia bacterium
ACGCCGGCCCTGGACCGGGCCATGCTCGATGAAGTTGATGGGCTGGAGACGCAGTTGAAAGACATGCTGCTCACCCTCGAAGGCGATCGTGCCATCAGCGGACGCAGTGAGCCGACGACGCCGTCAATCACCGGCCGGGCAGGCATGATCATGTGGACCAGCCGTGACATCACCTCGCCGCCGACGGCGACCATGCGCACGAATCTGGACATCGCTGCCGGGCAGTTCGGTCCTCTGCTCAAGGATTTGACGGCCTTTGTGACCACAGATCTGAAGAGCCTGGAAGATCGCCTGGAAGCGGCGGGTGCGCCGCATACGCCGGGTCGGATTCCGGTCTGGCAGGGCAGCAAATAAGCCAATCTGTCTCGACAAAAAAAGGGTGCCCCGCAGTGGGGCACCCTTTTTAACGTCTGCGCGCTACTTCAATTTGTTGATCCCGTTCAACGCCGCCACCCGATAACACTCCGCCAAGGTCGGATAGTTGAAGGCGCTGTCCACGAAGTAGTCGACATCTGCCTCCAGGGCCATCACCGCCTGCCCGATGTGAATCAGCTCGGTCGCTCCGGTGCCAATGATGTGCACGCCCAGCACCTTACGCGTCTCGGGGCTGAAGATGAGCTTCAACATGCCCACATCATCGCCAATCAACTGGCCGCGGGCGATTTCCTTGTAGCCGGCCACGCCGGTCTCGTAGGGAATGCCCTTTTCGGTGAGCTGCTCTTCGTTGTCCCCCACCATGCTGATCTCGGGAATGGAATAGATGCCGAAAGGGAACAGCTTGCGCCGGTCCTGGAATTTCTTGCCAAAAATGTGGCAGGCCGCCATGCGCCCCTGGTTCATCGAAGTTGAAGCCAGGGCTGGGAATCCGATCACGTCGCCAACGGCATGGATGTCCTCGTTGGCGGTGCAGAATTTGTCATCCACCACGAGGCGGCCGCGATCATCGGCCTCCAGGCCCGCCGCCGCCAGGTTCAACCGACCGGTCGTGCCCTGGCGCCCGAGACAGTACAGCAGGGCATCGCTGTGCAGCACCTTGCCACTTTTGAGCCGCGTTTCCACCCGGTCCGGAGCGCCCTGCTCGTGCCGGATCACTTCAGCCACCTCTTCCTTCATGCGCAGGGTCATCCCCCGCGAACGCAGGTGATACTGCAGGGCCTCGCCGATCTGGGCATCCAGGAAAGACAGCACCCGTTCAGCCCGGTCAACGATGGTCACCTTCACACCCAGGCGCGAAAACATCGAAGCGAACTCGGTGCCGATCACGCCGCCGCCGACGACCACCAGCTTGGCTGGCAAGCGGTCCAGATGCAGCAGATCATCCGAAGTCAGGATGCACTGTTTGTCGAAAGGGATGGTATCGGGTCGCGCGGGTTCGGTGCCCACGGCCACGACAAATTTTTCGGCCGTGATCGTCGAAGTCTCGTGGGTGCCCTTGATCTGGACTTCATTGGGGCCAGTGAAAGAGGCCTCGCCCGCGAGCATGTTCACGCCATTGCCCCGCAGTTGAACTCGCACGATTTCCATCTCGGTGGCGATGATGCGCTGGCACGAACTCAGCAGTTGGTCGATGGTCAGGCGGCCCGCCCTCACGTCGCCCCGGATCGTCAGGTGATCCTGCCCGCCGGTGGCCTGGATGATCGCCTCGCGCAGGGCCTTCGAAGGAATGGTTCCGGTGTGGATCGCCACGCCGCCCACCTGCTCCATCCGCTCGATGATGCACACCTTTTTGCCCAGTTTGGCTGCCTGGATGGCCGCCTTCTGGCCCCCCGGCCCACTGCCGATCACGCAAAGTTCATAGTCCGCCACAATTCGCCTCCCAGGCCCACAATCGTTCACCGTTCTGGTCATATCTGGAATATCGGCCCAAAGGGGGCCGATTTTACCGCTTATTCGCGTCCGAGGGCCACAATGGGGTCCAACCGGGCCGCTTTGTTGGCGGGATACAAGCCGAAGAATATGCCAATGGCCACCGAAAACAAGGCGGCACCCACCGTCACCACCGGTGAAACCACAAAGGGAAAGCGCAGCACGTGGGTCATGCCCCAGGAAGCCAGGTAACCCAAGCCGATGCCCAGGACCCCACCGATGCCCGTCAAAATACCGGCCTCGACCAGCACTTGCAGCAACACATCCTGCCGCCGGGCGCCGACAGCCATGCGCACGCCAATTTCCCGGGTGCGCTCAGCCACTGAGATCAGCATGATGTTCATCACTCCGATGCCACCGACCAGCAACCCGATGGACGAAAGCACCACCAGCACCAGCGCGATGCCGCCGGTCACCTTGTCGATCAGCTCGCCGTAGGTTTCGGAGTTGATGATGTCGAAATCATTGCCCTGTCCCGGCCGCAGTCTTCGCTCGCGACGCAGCGTGCCCGTCAGGTTGGACATCACTTCTTCGGAGTCGTACCCCTCCAGCACCGTCAGCGCCACATTGCGGTCCTGGAAGCCGGTATGCATGCCGTCTTTTTCGAAGGTGGTCCAGGGCACGCAAACGTAGTTGTCGCCCAAAGCACCAATGATGTGTTTGCGCTCGTCCATGGTGCCGACAATGAGATAGGGCCGACCAAAAATGCGCAGGGTTTTGCCCACCGGGTCGGTGTGCGGGAACAGGTCTTTGCGTGGACCGTAGCCCAGCACGGCCACCCGTTCGCTGGCTGTCACTTCGGAGGCAGTGATGAAGCGGCCATCGGCCACCCCAATGGAAAACAGGAAGGGAAAGGCCTCGGACGAACCGAAGGCCGAGACGAAGTTGGTTTTTTCCTTGCCGTACTTGAGCACCTCGCCCGAACCGTTGCTGACCTGGTAGTCCACCATGTCCACGCCTTCGGTGGCCCGGATCGGCCCGATCAACTCGGGCATCAGGTGCTTGCGCCGCGCACGTTCGGCCTGATCGCCACCACCGATGCCGCTGTCGCGCGAAATGTAGATGTAAGGTTGGTTGGCCGAGACCACATCATCGCGGATGCGGCCACTCAGGCCGGTCACGATGGTGAAGATGGCCAGCAGTGTGGTCACCCCGATGCTCACGCCCAGAATCAAAAGTGCGCTGCGCATGCGGTGGCCCCTAATGGTGCTCCAGGCTTGGGCCAGGCTTTCTCCGAAGGCCACTTTTGGCGCTGCAGTCATGGGCGATTTACTCATGACGTAAGGCCTCCACCGGGTCCATCCCGGCCGCTTTCCAGGCCGGATAGGTGCCTGAAACCGCGCCGATGATAAAGGTCGTGCCCAAACCCAGTCCCAGTGACCAACCGGCGATGGCAAAGGGCAGGGGCGACTTCCAGGAGATGGCCCACGCCAACAACAACCCGATCATGATGCCGATGACACCGCCCACCAGCGAGAGCGTGATCGACTCTACCAGGAACTGCCACATGATCGCCAACCGACGGGCGCCCAAGGCCTTGCGCACGCCCACTTCGCGTGTGCGCTCCGTCACCGAGACCAACATCACATTCATCAGCACGATGCCGCCAACGACCAGACTGATGCCCACCAAAGGCACCAGCGCCCCATAAATTGCCGCAGAAATGCCGCCCCAGATGGACAACATCTGCTCGCTGCTGGTGATGGCAAAGTCCTGCCGGGCCAGAGG
>DAOVTU010000562.1 GCA_030632925.1 Candidatus Krumholzibacteriia bacterium
CATGCGATCCAATGTTCATCCTCAAAGAGGTCTTTCATGATTGAAGCCGGCAAAACAGTTAAGGTCCATTACAAGGGCACGCTCGAAGACGGAACCGTTTTCGACAGCTCGGAGGGCCGCGATCCCATCGAGTTTGATATCGGCAGTGGCCAGGTCATTCCCGGCTTCGACGCCGCAGTGGCTGCCCTGGATGTCGGACAGACCGAAACGATCAACATCCCCTGCGCCGAAGCCTATGGCGAGTTGCGCGACGAGATGGTCGGCCAGATCCCCCGCACCGAATTGCCGGAAGATATCGAGCCGGAAGTCGACATGGTCCTGTCCATGCAGTCCCCCGAAGGCGAAATGCCGGTGCGCATCGTCGAAGTGGCCGACGATACGGTCACCCTGGATGCCAACCACCCGCTGGCGGGCAAGGATTTGACCTTTGAGCTGACTTTGGTCGAGATTCTTTAGAAATTTCTGCGGAATTCAGCAGTTTTGGTGGGCCGATTCCCTTGGAATCGGCCCCTTTTGTTAGCTTTACGCCGATCTCTTCATTTTCCCTCTTTTTTGCAGTTAAGTTCCCACCGAACAGGGCGATAACCTTTTAGAAGATCTTATTTATCACCCGGTGGGCCTTGGTGGCTCCAGGACCGGAGATTGTTTTCTATGCCCCGCAAACACCTGCTCGCCTATTCGGTGTTTATCTGCACCCTGGCCATATGGTCGGGCTCTGTCTGGGCCAATTCAGAATTGCCGATTCGCTTTCATCGATTGATGCTGGAAGACGGTTTGTCCCAAAGCTCAATCGTATCTTTGCATCAGGACAGTCGCGGCTTTGTCTGGATGGGCACCCAGGACGGATTAAACCGGTATGATGGCTCCAAATTTCTGACCTACAAAACCGACCCCGATCGTCGGCACAGCCTGAGTGATCCGAACATCACCTGCATCGCCGAAGACGACGCAGGTGATTTGTGGCTGGGCACCGAAGGCGGCGGGTTCAACCTGTATCTGCGCAATCACGAACTGTTCTTTTCGTACCGCAACGACCCCAACGCCCCGGACAAGCACCACTATTTTGACGTCCGGGACGTGGTCGTCGGTCAGGACAATACGATCTGGCTCGCCACCCTTGGCGATGGGCTATTGCGTTTCGACACCGAAACCGAAGAGATCGTCTGCTACCTGCACGACCCACAGGATCCTTTCAGCATCTCGTCCGACGACGTGCACAGCCTGCTGATGGATGCCGACGGCATGCTTTGGGTCGGCACCGCTCGTGGCCTGTCGCGGCTGGACCCGGCGACCCTGAAGGTCCACAACTACATCAATGACCCGAGTGATCCCTGGTCCATCGTACCTGGAGAAATCCAGAGTCTGAGCCCGGGCCAGAACGGTCAAATCTGGCTGGGCACTTCCATTGGCCTGGGCAGATTTGACCCGACAGAGGGCCGCTTCGAAGGCCACGACCTGTGCCCCGGCGGCGGTGCACCTCTGGGCGACATCTCGGTCACCACCACCCTGGAAATGCCGGATGGCACGCTGTGGGTGGGTTCCGAACATCGGGGCCTGTTCCTGTTGGAGCCGCTGACCGGACGTTGCCGCAGCTTCCAGAACAATCCCCAGGACGACTCGAGCCTCAGCGACAACGAAGTCATGAGCCTGATGCTCGACCGCACGGGCGTGATCTGGATTGGCACCAGCAACGGGGCCAACCGACTCGACAGCAAGGCCAAGCAGTTCTACCACGTCTTCAATCAGCCTGGCAGCACCGCCAGCCTGAGCCACGACTGCGTGTGGGCCATATGGGAAGACCGCAAAGGCGATGTCTGGACCGTGACCGAAGAGGGCCTGAACATCTACCGGCCCGAAACAGGCATTGTGGACCAGATCGCCGCCGATGCGGATGACCCGCATTTGCCGAGTTACAATTCCTTCATCGAACTCTACGAAGACCGCGAGGGCGGCATGTGGATGTCGGCCCGGGATGGCGCCCTGAATCGTTACGATCCCGAGCGAGGAATCTACCAACGGTTCCCCGCTTTGCCGGACTCGGCGGGCCAGCTCGTCACCGACAAGATTTTCGCCATCGAGGGCGATGAGAACGGGCGCGTCTGGATGGGCTCCATGGACGGCGTCGAAGTCTATGATCTGGTGACCGGAACTTTTGAATCCATCCGGCATGACCCGGCCGATCCCTACAGCCTGCCCCAGGGCAGCATCCGGGCCCTGATTTTTGACCACAAAGGTCGCATGTGGATCAGCGCCTGGGGCAATGGGATCTCCTATCGCGACCCGAACACCGGCGCCTTCCACCATTTCCGCCACCGGCCGGATGACCCCACGAGCCTCAGCGGCAACGTGGCCCTTTCGATCTATGAGGACAGCCGCAATCGCATCTGGGTGGGCACCAGTTCGGGCCTGAACCTGCTGGATCCCGAGACCGGCCAATGCCGCTGGTTCACCGAACGGGACGGGCTGCCCAACAACACGGTTTACGGCATCCTCGAAGACAAATCGGGCAAGTTGTGGTTCAGCACCAACTATGGCCTGGCCCAGCTCGACACCGACACCGGTGCGGTTCAGAATTACACCGCCCGCGAAGGTATCCAGGACAACGAGTTCAACATGGGTGCGTTCCATCAGGGCGAAGGCGGCATGATGTATTTTGGCGGGATCAAGGGCTTCACGGCCTTCTATCCCGACAGCATCCGGCACAACCCCTACGTGCCGACGGTGGCCCTGACAGACTTCCGGATTTTCAACAAGCCGGTCAAGATCGGCCGGGATAAAAACGGGCACATCATCCTGGACAAGTCCATCAGCGAAGCCGACCACATCGACCTTTCCCACAGCGACAACGTGATCAGTTTCGAATTCAGCGTGCTGCACTATGCCTCGCCGGAGAAGAACAGGTACGCCTACAAGCTGGAGGGCTTCGAGGACGAGTGGAACGACGTGGGCACCCGAAACCACGCCACCTACACGAACCTGCCCCAGGGCGACTACACCTTCCGCGTACGCGGCTCCAACAATGACGGCGTGTGGAACGAGGAAGGC
>DAOVTU010000163.1 GCA_030632925.1 Candidatus Krumholzibacteriia bacterium
GAAATCGCACGAATTGGTAGCCACCACAAATGCTCTATCCAATTGGGGAATGACCAAAACTTCAGCGTACCAAATTTCATTGCTTCCACCGTGGCTGAAGGTCACCCCTTGTGCCCAATCATATTCTGTAACAACCCAACCACCTGCGTATATCCCCACTGGTTCTATCAGTTTGTCCAAGTATTTGCGTTCGAGAATGGGGGTTTCGGTTGTCAGTTGGAGAGAAATAAATTTAGCCCAGTCAGCGATACTGCAATGCACCCGACCTGCAGGCCCGATGACCTCTCCATAATAAGCATCACTTGGGCGCCACCATTTCCACAAATATTTGTGGTGGCCCCAAGGCTGATCAATTTTCTTGGAAGCATTGGGATTACCAATCCCGGCAGTAGACATCCCCAAAGGGTCGAACAATCGTTCTTGCATCAAGACTTCCCAGCTTAAGCCGGTAATTTGTTCTGCCATACAAGCGGCAATGATGTATCCAAAGTTTGAATAATGGAATTTGTCCATTTCATAGGTGGCTGGCAACTTGAGATTATCTTCTAGAATTGCCAGTCGCCTTTTTGTAATTTCCTTTGAACTGAATGCGCCCTCATCGGTTGGATTTTTCGGAATCCCGGCACGGTGCGTAAGCAGGTGCCAGAGTGTAATTTCATGATAATCTTTATGAATTGTATTTTTTAGTTCCGGTATAGCATCTACCAGTTTCGTGTCCCAACCAAGCTTCCCCTCTGCCACCAAAGTGGCGAGCATGGTGGAGGTCATGGCTTTGCCGCAGGAACCCAAATGAACCACATCATCAGTGGTGAACGGAATGCCGGAACCAGCCTTACGCTCTCCTGCAGAACCTATGGCAATGACACCCTCGCTGGAGATGATTGCGGCAATCATTCCAGGTGCTTTGCCATCATTGACAATTTCTGTAAGTGTTTCTTTGATCAGTTCCGTATTATTTGAGGCCGATATTGTTTCGGAATTAGACGTTTGGGTACAGGCCATAAACAGGCATAAAGAGACAATGACGAACCCTAAACGAGGAAAGCACCTTACCGTCAACACCCTCATCCCAACCTCCCTGGAAAGACTCAACGCCGGAGGTATACAATGACGGATCGTCACAGGTAAAGTTTCAGGTGTTGATTGATTCGCCGGGTCACAAAGTAGCCCAATTGGGACATTCACCCTTCACGCACAATAGATCTTCCTTGCTTCCCAAGTTCAACAATAGAAACAGTTGGGACCGGTTCGTTTTCGGGCAATATCGATTCACCTTTCTCCGCACTCAAATCCTTGACCGTTTTCAACCCCCTGAGCGCCTCGCTCCCCTCAACCGCCGGCCCATCCTGATACAAATCAAACCACGGCAACCCGGCATCGCTGTAATCCTTCGCCGTCGGCGGAATCGTTGGCGGCGCCTCGCCCGTGATCGCGCGCCAGTTCAGCGAATTGGCAATGTGCACAAAACACCGGCTCGAGTTTCGCAGGTCCCACACGTCCATGGGATAGGGATCTTCGGTGATGTCTTGTTTCATGCGGCCGCCTGGGGCCAGACCCATGTCCATGCTGCAACACCTCAACATGAGTCTCTGACTTAAAAATTTTCCGCTTTGCGCTCTGGACGCCGCCCGTTCCGCCAAAATCTTTTCCCACTCTTCCTTCTTTATCGGGTAGGCCACGATTTGCACGCCCCCAAATTCCGCCTTGCCGGTGATCTGCTCCTCGGCCGTGTAGCCTTTTCCCAATGGCACTGCCACAAACTGTCGGATCTCACCCTTCTTCACACAGTACCCGTCAAGCCAGGGCTGATCCGGCGTGACCACATAGTCCTGCGGAGCCCGGTTGGGCCCATCAACCCACTCTTCACCGGTAACCGCGTTGATCTTGCCAGAGGCAATTTTCAACAGAAAGGGATAACGATCCTGGGAGTGGAAACGCATCCACATCGCTTCGCTCTGAAACATGGGCAACATCACGCCGCCGCGCTCTTGCCAACGGACGGGCACCTTGTCGGCGTAGTCGTCCACATGCTTCATGGGAAAGCGGCCCATCCCGGGCGGCAAAAAGTGAGTTTTTCCATCATCGGGAATGCGCAATGTGCGCTGAAACTCGATGGACATCCGGGCATCGGCATGGACTTCGGGAAATGAAAAAGACAAAGAATCATGGGTCAGTTCGATCATCGTATCGGTCCTTTCATACATCGGTTGTTATGGTGTTTACCACTCGCCGTCGCGCACCTCCCGCACCAGGCGCAGCACCGCATGCTCCGGCGCATCCTTCAAGTCCCGCAGCAGGCTTGCGAAAAGTGCGGGCCGGCGGCGAATCACATCCTGCAGGTCCGTCGAAACTTTGCCCGCCATAGCCAACAGCACATCGGGGTCGTCGTTCAATTCGTTTGCCAGGCGACGGATTTTTTCCTCGGACGGCGGCGGCGTTTCGCCCCGCTCGACTTTGCTCAGATAGCTGGGTTCCACGCCAATGCGCGTGGCCAACTGCCGGACGCTGAACGACGAGTCGTTCTGCCGCCGCGCTTCGCGTTGGGTTCTGATGTAGGTGCCAAAGGGATTGCTCATGTGTATATAGTAGTACACAGTACCCAACCTGTCAACCTGGTGTTGAATTTTTGTAGAACCTGTCGCTGCCGGTGAACATGTTTGCTGGATTACGTTTTTATAATGTTCCTTCTCGTGGTGTAGGCACAAATTCGCAAGTTAACTTGCCAGATTAGGCTTTTACAACTACAATAAACCATTATGAATAACCAAATCAGCAATCGATTCCGCGCGCGCGATTTTTTCGCCACCCACCCGGTTTTTACTCATGCCGAGTTCGTGACCGCCCACACAATGTCCGGGCGCAGTGAAAATACGAGCAACAGCCTTCTTGCCAACCACGTCGCCGGTGGACATCTGTTGCGGATCCGAAGGGGTCTTTACGCTGCGGTTCCACCAGGGATTGATGCCGCGGGCTTCTCTCCCGACGCCTATCTCACGGCTTCCAAACAGCGTGAAGACGCCATCATCGCCTATCACTCCGCCCTCGCTTTTCATGGCAGGGTATATGCAGTCAGAAATCGAGTTCAATACCTGACTAGCGACCGGGTGCGACCTTTTCGATATCGGGGCCTGGAGTTCGTCGCCGTGCAGGCCCCAAAGGCCATCCGCACCCTTCCCGATTTTGGCGGCGGTATCCTGACCCGGCCTCACGCCGGAGCCGAGATCCGGGTGACTACACCCGAACGTTGTCTCGTCGACCTGCTCCACTCACCGGAACACGGCGGCGGTTGGGAAGAGATCTGGCGGTCGCTGGAAATGGTCGAATTTTTTGACCTTGAGGCTGTCCTGGAATTGACACGAACCATGGACTCTGCCCTGACCGCGGCCAGGGTCGGTCTTTTTCTCGAACAGCATCGGAATGAATTGATGGTTGAGGAAGCCCACTTGAATGAACTCGAACGCTGGTCTCCATCGCAGCCTCGCTACCTGGACTCGCGTCGTGAGCATGGAAAATTTGCACCGCGCTGGAATCTTGTTGTGCCCGAATATGTTCTCGATCGCCGTTGGAATGAACCATCTTGAGGTTGGAATATGCGCAGCTTCAGCGGGCTGCGTCTGCGTCCGGTTTCCAGGTTGATCCCTTCGAAAAAGCCGTTCGACTGCTGGACCTGCTGGGCGCCTTTTTTTCTCACCCTTATCTTTCGAGGCGCTTTGTGCTCAAAGGCGGCACGGCCTTGAATCTGTTCCTGCTCGACCTGCCTCGCTTGTCGGTGGATATCGATTTGAACTACATCGGTTCCAGTGACCGATCAACAATGCTTGCCGAACGGCCCAGGATCGAGCAGGCCATTCAGGCTGTTTGCGCCCGGCAAGGCTTGAGTGTACGGCGAACACCTGACGACCACGCTGGTGGCAAATGGAGGCTCTCTTATGAGAGGGCTGTTGGCGGAACCGGGACCCTGGAACTTGATTTGAATTTTTTACTGCGCGTGCCTTTGTGGCCGCCATTGCGTGGCGACTCTCCCACCTTTCTTGGCTTCTCGGCTCACCAAATTCCTTTGCTCGACTTACATGAAATTGCCGCCGGAAAATTGGCGGCGTTTTTTAGTCGCAACGCCAGTCGCGACCTCTATGACGTCGTCAGAATTCTTGACCATTGTGATATTGAAAGGGATAAGCTCCGCTTGGGTTTTGTTGTCTACGGGGCGATGAATCGACGCGATTGGCGGTCCGTAAATATCGACGAAGTGGGGTTGTCGGCCGACGAAGCCGCCGGGCGGTTGCTTCCATTGTTGCGTTCGGGGTTCGCGCCAGACCGCTCAGATATGGAGCGTTGGTGCAATCGTCTGGTCGGCCATTGCCGCGACCAACTGTGTGCCCTTTTGCCATTTGAACCTGCCGAGCTTGCTTTTCTGGATCTGATCAACGATCAAGGCGAAATCCGGCCAGATCTGTTGACTGACGATCTCGCCGTTCAGGGTCGTATCCAAAATCACCCCGGGCTGATGTGGAAGGCTCTTAATGTGCGGCGGTTTCGGCGATAGTTTGATCAATATCAATGCTTATCCCGATCGGGCAAAGAGACGCGGCTTATTCGGAATGGTTCAATTTTTCTCCCGTTCGGGAATCTTGAAGGGATTGACATGTTTAAACCCTATCGATATCATATTAGTATTCCATTTTTCAATCAAAGGGACCCAAACATGCCAACCCTGACCGTTTCCCCAAAATTCCAAGTCGTCATCCCAAAACAAATCCGGGAATCCCTCCAGCTCAAACCCGGCCAAAAGATCCACGCCACGCTGTTTGAAGGCCGTATTGAGCTGATTCCCCTCCAGCCCATGGCCGAAATGCGGGGGTTCCTGCCCAATCTCGACCCGACCGTTATCCGAGAGGATGACCGCTCATGAACGTCGTCGACTCCTCTGCCTGGCTCGAATATTTCGCCGACGGCCCCAATGCTGCCTTTTTTGCACCTGCCATTGAAGATCTGGACCACTTGATCGTGCCGTCGCTCACCATCTTTGAGGTCTTCAAGCGCATACTCCAGCAGCGCGATGAAACCGCAGCCCTGCGCGCCACCGCAGCCATGCAACAGGGCATCTTGGTCGACTTGGACTCCACTCTGGCTGTCAATGCGGCCAAACTCAGCCACGATCGGCGCCTGCCCTTGGCCGACAGCATCATTTTGGCCACGGCTCAAAGCCAGGGCGCCACTCTGTGGACCCAGGACGCAGATTTCGATGGCATCGATGGAGTAAAATATCGCAAGAAGCAGAGATGACCGGCGGCGCACACCCCTCGCCCATTGCCATCCCTCCCCATTCTGTTATAACTCCTTCAGAAATCTCTTCGCCACACATCCAACCAAGGGGAAAACCATGCGCCTGTTGAATTTCCTGCTGATCCTGGCGTTCCTGCTGCCCACCGCAGCCATCGCCCAGGACGAAGCCCGCGTCGAAAAAGAAATCACCCGCGTCAACGACATCCTCAAAATCATCGGCCTGCCCGGCATCGCCGAAGAAGCCCGCGAAGCCGGCGTGCCCGAAGAAGACATCCGCATCATTATTGAAGAATCCGAGAAGCAGGATCTGCCGGCCGGCGAAACCGAAGCCATCCTGCGCAACGGCAGCGACGCCACCCGCGAAAACGGACCCATCGACAATTTTGGTGCCTTCGTGCAGGAAAGATTGCGCAGTGGAATGCGGGGCCAGGAATTGTCGGCGGCGATTCACGCGGAGCACAAGGCGCGGGGGAAGGGTAAAGGTAAGGGGCAGGGGCAAGACAAAGGACAAGGCAAAGGGCAGGGCAAAGGCAAGGACAACGACGGCGGTAAGGGGCACGGCCACAAACACGGCAACGGTGATAACGACAATGACAGAGATGGCGACAAAGACGGCGAACAAAAAGGCAACGGCAATGGCAACGGCAACAAGGGAGGCAAATAATGAAGACTTCGAATCCAATGCGCCTGGCCCTGCTGCTGGTCCTGCTGATCACCGCAGCCCTGGCCGGCTGCAGCAGCGATGATCAAACCAGCCAAGCCACCGACAATCAGAACACCACAGAAATCGCAGACAAGCTGACCGCCGACCAGCAAGCCCTGGTCAAACAAGCGGCCGCCATGGCCGACGCCATCAACGATGCGCCCGAATCCCTGGCCAAAATTTTGGCGGACAACCACATGACGACCAAGCAGTTTCAGACCATGATCTACCGCATCTCGGCTGATCCGGTATTGTCGCGGGCTTATAAAGTGGAGCGCAATTTGTAGGGGTTTGCAGGCAGTGACAATCGATTATCGGAACCACCCCCCGGGGGGTGGTTCCATTCCAACCCACCTCATTTAAACAACTTCCAGGCGCCAAGGTTCCAGAATCACCATTTCGAATCCCCGATCGACCCCTTTGCCTCTGCCAAATCAAACCTCTCGGCGTCAAAATTCCCACCGAGCCATTCCGTAAACATTTCGTGTTCCTTGTCCTCTGGATTGGCCACAGATTCCAGCATTTCTTCATACCGCCACGGCCCACCGCAATCTTCCGGCGGACAAGCCCGTTTGCCACCCACGCACTGCGGAAATTTTTCGCCCGGCGCCGCTGCTAAAATCTTCTGCACCTTCACCTCGTGAACCCAGTCATCACCAAAATCATAGACATACGTCATCTTGTCATCCACCGCGATGAGCAGATCACCAATGCTGATGTCTC